>CAINWP010000198.1 GCA_903854475.1 uncultured Verrucomicrobiota bacterium | reverse complement strand
TTGCCGAGCGGAATCTCAAGCCGCAGCGATACCAATGGCGGGCCGATGGAGCCGCGATTCTGGAGAAAATCCACCGAGCCCGGGAAGCTCTGGCACGAAGCCAACAAATTGATAAAGACAAATCAGAGACACTGCACTAGGTAGGGTCAGATCTTTGTGCGACGGCACGTGCCGACGGCGCTGACCCTTCGATGGATTGAAAATCGAAGGTCTAGGCATCTTCCTGCTTTTCAACTGGGGTCTTGAGACGAACCGTTGTCTGCCTTGATCGATGGCATGGCTGCAAGTGAACCGACATTCAAACGGGTGACCTTACTGGGAGTGGGTGCATTCACCCAGGCGCTCATGCGCCACCTCCGCGGAGACGGTGCCGAAGTCACGGCCTACCTAACCCGGGACTACGCGCATTATGGGCCCCTTCAGGAGGGCCCCTGCGTTTCTAGCGTCGAGGTACCCAACCCCTGCCCCGGCTTCCGGGAGCACCGACCCGACTTCCTCATTCCCATGTCTCTGGAATGGGCGCTTCGCCCATGGACCGCAGAACTTCTCGGCTTAGGGATTCCCATACTCTGCCCGACCGGCGAAGGCTTGCGTCTGGAGCGCGAGCGCGATTTCGCCCGGGAGCTCTGCCGCCAGACCGGGATACTATTTCCGCGATCGCACCTCATTCCCACGCGGGCGGAGGCCGAAACTCTGGTGCGGCGGGAGGGCCGCCCATTTGTGGTCAAGAATCCCCTGTGTTCCCCCACGAGCCCGATCCACACCATCGTGTGCGAGACCCCGGAGGACACCCTGGCCTGGTTACCGCGGATCGATGACGCCGAGGGAATTTTTCTCCAAGAATACCTCGGGCGACGCGAAGCCGGGCATATCGCGCTGGTGAGCGACGGGGAAATCTACTCGTTGGTCACCAATCAAGAATACAAACGGGCCTTCGACGGGAACCTCGGCATCGTCGCTGGAGCCCCACTGGGTGGGCTCGTGGAATGCGATCCCACCGACCGCTACGGCCTTGCCAAAGAACTCCTGGAACCCCTGCGCCCGTGGTTCCGCGAGGTCGGCTTCCGCGGGCCCGTCCAGGTGACCGCCATCCGCCACGACGAGCGCTGGCATGTACTCGAGTATAATGTGCGATTGGGCGTCACCAGCGGTCCAATGATCGCCGCCATGCTGGCTAACCCGCTGGACACCTTCGGCCGCTGCGCTCTGGGGTTGCCCTTGAGTCCGCGTTGGCGGAGCGGCCGCGAGTTCGGGTGCAACCTGACTCTGGCGGGCTACGGTTATCCCTTCACCCAACTCACCGGACCGCGGGTGCCGGTGACGGTCGACGGGGCCTTTCAGGGTGATGTCTGGTGGCAAGAGGTGGCCGAGTCAGCGCTGGGCGGACTGGAGGCCACTGGCCACCGTATTGCGGATATCACGGCCCTGGCCGGATCGATGGACGAAGCCATTCGCAACGCCTACAGCGACATCCGTAAGATTCGATCCCTTGGCAGCTACTACCGAACCGATGTGGGCCAATCGCTCTGGCCGCCCGGCAATCCATGAAGCCCACCGTTTGTCGCCCCCGTTCCGCCTGGGTCCAGGTTGACCTCGAACAGTTGGCCCGCAATTGGGAGATCCTCCGCCGCGAAGTCCCCGCTTCGGTGAGCTTGATGTTTGTGGCCAAGGACAACGCCTATGGACTCGGTGCCGTCGAGACCGCCCGAGTGGCGCTCGATCATCACGCCGATTCCCTGGCAGTCTTCACTCTCGGAGAAGCCCAGGAACTCCGCGACGCGGGCATTACCGCCCCGATTCTGCTGCTGGGGGAACGCCTCCCCGACGAAGTCCCTCATGTCGTCGAGTTGAATTTGGAACCCTGCGTCGGATCTATCGAGATGGCTGAGGCGTTCTCGCACGCGGGCCGAGCGCAAGGCAAACCCGTGGCCGTCCACCTGAAGATCAACACGGGCATGAACCGGTTCGGGTTCGCCTGGAGACGCGTCGAATCTTGGGGACCGATACTGAAGACGTTGCCCGCCTTGGAATTTCGCGGGGCGTTGAGCCACTTCGCTCAAAGCGACGAACTCGACAAGGGCTTTGCCCGCACCCAGTCCCAGCGATTCGAAAGGGTGCTGGAACGACTCGCAATCCTGAGTATTCAGCCGCAGTGGATCCACCACTGCAATTCCGGCGGCGTGCTCGACCTGCCTGACGCTCATTTCAATCGTGTCCGCGTGGGTCTTCTGGCACAGGGCGTCTACCCGTCGGAAGTCTGCCGCCGCATCGAGGGCATTGGCCCAGTGCTTTCGCTCAAGGCTCGGCTCACGGTTATCCAAGAACTCGAGGCGGGCGACACCGTGGGCTACGGCATGCGCTGGCGGGCCGAACGCCCGAGCCGCATCGGCGTCCTTTCAGTGGGTTACGGCGACGGCTATCCGCGACTCCGCAATCAAGGGCAGGCCCTCCTGCATGGACGCCGAGTCCCCATTGTGGGTGGCGTCACCATGGACGCTCTAATGATCGATCTCGCCGATGTCCCCGAGGCGCAACTGGGCGACGAAGCGGTCCTGCTCGGCATGCAGGGCACCGACTGCATCACGGTTCAGGAACTAGCCCGCCTGAGCGGCACGGTCACCTACGATGTGCTGGCAGGTTTGCGGGCCCGCCTGCCGCGCGTCTATTGCCCGCAGGTGTAGGTGGGGCTTCCACTTCACTTCAAATCCACCCAGGCACTCGCGGCAGAAATCGGGTCGGCCCGTTCTTCGAGCGAGGCCAGCAACACACGGGCTTGTCGGGTGACCGGACCGGAAAACAACTCCTTACCGTTGGCGACGACCCGCACTGGGCGATCCAGATCGAGCAACCGATCCGACAGACGCAGGCGGAAGCTGACCGGAACTTGTCCCTCCAACTGAATCTCTTGTCCCTGCACCCAGGCCACGATCTTGGCGCGTTCCTGAAGGGTTATTTCGGCAGGAACTTGGAGCCAATAGAAGCGGCGGTGGACCACATCGTCCTGCTGCCAGACGATTTTTTTGGGCCAGGCATTGCGAACAAAACCCGCCATCCAGGGAACGGCTTCGGCGTCCTTACGGTTCATCCAATGGCCCAATCCCTCGTAGATCTTCACCTGATGGACGTACCCGCCGGAATCCTCGCGGGCGAGCCGGTCGAGTTCGGCCCCACGTTCAGCGGCGATCCGGTTGCGGTTGTAGGCCGCGTCGTTGCCACCCATGAAGATGGCGAAGGGCAAATTTCGAAGCCCCAGAAGCGACGCCTCATTGGGATGCCCAGCCATCATGGAGGCGGCCGCAAACCGATCGGCCATGCGGGGGGCCAACTGCCAGACTCCGTCGCCCCCGGCCGAATAACCCATCAGATAAACCCGATCCGGACTCACCCCCCGCACCGCGACATAGTCGTCGATGAGACGCTGAAACATCGGATCGATGTGTCCCTCATGCCACAAATTCCAAGAATCCGTGGGAGCCCGAGGAGCGATGTAGAATCCCTCGCTGGGCTCGTACAGGCGGATCTGGTTCTGCCACTGTTGGTCATTCACCGCCTTGGGTGCCCCACCGCCCCCGTGCATGGAAATCCACAAGCTCCGCTGACCGGACGGTGCCTTGCCAAACTCCTTCTCTAACCACCGGAGTGTTTTGCCCTCGAGCACCAACTCCTTTTTTTCAAGCTCGGGAGTCCGCTCGGCCACCAATTCCGCCATGCGGTCGGCCGCCACCATGGGCAGCACGCGCTCGGCCTCGGTCTTGGTCAGCGCCTGGGACAACACCTGAGCCTCCGCCGGACGCCGGTTGGACGGCAAATCCAGCCACTCGCGCAGCGCATCTACAGCGGCCGAGGCGGGGGTCAACTCGGGCCAGCGAGCGTCGACTGTCGATTCTCCTGAAGCCAGAGGACCAAAAGGCATCTCTCGCACCTCGGAGCCAACCGTGAAGCGAAGCCAGCCTTGGGCTCCCGGAGCCAGACTGAAGCGCGGCATATCGTTCAGATCGGCTGTGCCGGACTTGGTGTCGGCCAGAGCGCACGATCGGCGCACGCCATCCAGCACGCACACCTTGGCCGAAAGTCGGGTTCCGCCGGAACGGTCCCACAAGCGGACCCCGAGCGCGGCGATCTCGACCGGCGCAGCGTCCGTCTTAGCATACCGCGCGGTGACGTTGACTGCTGCGACGTCTGTGCTGTTGCGGGCCCACACCATCGGAAAGGACGACCCCTCGCGCTTCCAGGAGGTGGCATAAATGGAATGGCGAGGTTCGTTGGCCCGGGCTTTTGAAGCGTCACCCACAAACCATCCTCGATCCAACCCGCCGGCGTCATACTCATCGGCCCCGGCGAAATGCCAGTCGCCGTCCCAGATCTCCACCCAGGTATGGTTGCCCCGCTCATTGGTCCACATCGGGGTTCCCACGGCCCGCGCAGGAATACCCACCGACCGACACGCTTCGACGAGAATAATGGACAAGCCGGTGCACGTCGCTTTGCCGAGGGCCTTGGATTCCTTGAGGCTTTGATTGGGGCGCTTGCGTCCGGTGTTGTAGTGAACGTTGACCCACTTGAAGAGCTGACGATTCAGGGCCTGGGCCGCTTCGCTGGCAGAGCGGGCGTCCTTCACTAGGTCTCGCGACAAGGTCATTAATTCGGAGCGCCACGAGTCCCGAGGTTCGTCGAAAACCGCGTACGGCAAAACGTCATTCAAAAACACCGCCTCGGGCACTTGGGTGGCCCAGGGGAATTCCTTTCGGGCCCGGAAGGCCAAATCAAGGTTCTCTAGGAGAAACTCGTTGCTGAGATTCGATCGGTCGCTCTCGGTCATGTGTTCGGCCAGAAAACGGGCCGCACTCTCACCGGCAGCTCCGTGCCGATCTTGAGCCGATCGGACAAAGTCTGGGATCGAGGCAGACCAGGCCGTCCACCCGAGTGCAACGAGCACGGACACGACACGAATCACACGCATGGCTTCACACTGCACCAACTCCCCGGCCCGGGTCAAAGCGCCTCCATCAATGCATCGTCGCGCCGCCAAAACGGCGTGACCTGGGACAAAACTCAGGCTTGTTTTTGAGAGGGGTGTGGAACTTTCTGCTGGTCTGACTTTTGGAAGGGGTTCCATCGTCTGAAAAGCCGTGGAACATCGCCAACTGTCAAAACCGGGCCCCCTCTTCAGGTGGATTGCGCGGGCCGCACTGGCTCTGAGCCTGTGTCTCCACTTGGCCGCAGGCCCGACGGGCGGCCCCGATTTCTCCACCGAGGTCCGACCAATCCTCTCGCAGCATTGCTTCAAATGCCACGGACCCGACGACCAGTCGCGCAAGAGCAACCTGCGCCTTGATATCCGTGATGCGGCCCTCCAACCCGCTAAATCTGGAGCGCTCGCACTGGTCCCGGGCAAGCCCCTCTCCAGCGAGGTCGTGACTCGAATCCATTCCCAGGATCCGGACGAGGTAATGCCACCGCCGAGCACCCGGCAGCCGCTGACGGAAAAAGAAAAAAAGACCCTGGAGGCCTGGATCGCCGCCGGTGCGGAGTACGTCCCCCACTGGGCCTTCCAACGCCCCAAATCTGTAACGCCTCCCCAGGTCGATAACGCCACTTGGGCGCGCAACCCGATCGATCAGTTCGTGCTCCAACGATTGCAGCAACACGGAGTTGCTCCTTCCGAAGCGGCCGACCCACACGCCCTGGCTCGCCGCGTCTCGCTCGACCTGACAGGCCTGCCTCCCACCCCTTCTGAAGTAGAGGCCTTCTTGAAGGACCCCAGCGACGCGGGCTACGAACACTGGGTGGACCAGCTCTTGGCTTCCCCTCGATACGGTGAACGCTGGGGCCGTCGCTGGATGGATTTGGCCCGGTACGCCGACACCAACGGGTACGAAAAGGATCGCACCCGAAGCATCTGGCCCTGGCGCGATTGGGTGATCCGCTCTCTCAATGCCGACATGCCCTTCGACCAGTTCACTCTGGAACAACTCGCGGGGGACCTCCTGCCCAACGCCACGCGAGACCAGCGCATCGCCACCGGTTTCCACCGGAACACCATGCTCAATGAAGAGGGCGGGATCGATCCGCTCGAGTTCCGTTTCCATGCCATGACCGATCGCGTGGCCACCACCGGCACCACGTGGTTGGGGCTCACCGTCGGGTGCGCCCAATGTCACACCCACAAATACGATCCCATCCCGCATCGGGAGTATTATCAGTTGATGGCCTTCCTGAACAATGCCGACGAACCGGACATGGACCTCGTGGAACCATCTGAAGAGGCGCGGTATCAAGCCCGATTGGCCGAAGCAGAAGCCCTGACTGCAACCCAGGCAGAGCGGTTCCCAATCGAAGAAACTGTTTGGCTCACTCCCACCCTAATCGAGGCCCGCTCCCTGAAGGGATCGCCCGTGAGCGCTCTCAAAGATCACTCGGCCCTCTTCACCGGGACGCCGCCAGACACCGACACCCTCACCCTCGTCGTGACCACACGGGACACCCACATCGACCGACTTCGCTTAGAGACCTTGCTCGACGACGCTCTCCCTAAAAAAGGGCCCGGACGTGTGGCTCATGGAAACTTTGTCCTGAGTGAATTGCGGGTTACGGCCGCACCGCTGGATGCACCGGATCAAGTGCAGAAGATCGCTCTGGCCCACGCACACGCCGACGTCGAGCAGTCGGGCTTTCCGGCGGCCAATGCGATTGATGACCAACTCCAGACCGGTTGGGCTGTCGACGTGGGGGGCGACCGGCTCAACCGGGAACACCACCTCAGTGTCCAATTTCAGAGGGAGGTCACCTTTCCATCGGGCATCCGCCTCGAAATTACTCTGGAACACCAGCAGGCCGCTCAACACCTCATCGGCCGTCCCCGGATCCAACTGGGCCGACCGACCTCCGATCCGCGCCCCCTGGCGGAACGGCGCAAGGCCGCTGCGGAGAGCGCATTCCAGAAATGGTTAGGCAAAGCAAGAGAGACGGCCATTCGTTGGACTCCCCTGCGTCCGACGGCCGCGACCTCCAACCTCCCGCTCCTGACCGTTCAAGAAGACGCCTCGGTCTTTGCCAGCGGCGACATCAGCAAGAGTGACACCTACCAACTCGCCTTCACCGCGCCGCCCGAACCCATCACCGCCGTCCGGTTGGAAGTTCTGCCCGATCCGCGACTGCCCAAGAACGGGCCTGGCCTGGCCTATTATGAAGGTCCGAAGGGAGATTTCTTCCTGGGCGAACTGAGCCTCAGCGCGGGCGGCCAGCCCGTGCGCTGGAAGTCCTCCTCGCAGAGCTTCGGTAAGAACGCCTTTGGGTCTGAGGCCACGGCAGCCTTGGCGGTCGATGGCGACCCGCAGACCGGTTGGTCCACCGCAGGCCGCGAAGGGCAGCGGCATGAGGCGGTCTTTGTTTCCGAGGCACCGATCCCGGGCAACGCCGACCTGAAACTATCCCTCCTCTTCGGACGCCATTACGCCTGTTCGCTCGGCCGTTTCCGGGTGTCTGTCACCACCCAAACCGGCGGAGCCCAGGCACGAGAGTTACCTTCAGAACTGGAAGCGCTCCTGCTCATCGCCGATGCCTCGTTGACCGAAACTCAACGCTCACAACTTCGTCGTCACTTTCTGCTGACCACACCCGAACTCGGGGAGTCTCAAAAGCGCATCGCCCAACTGCGACAACCCCTTACTCCGAAGACCACCCTGGTCTTGCAGGAGCGCCCAACGGAAAACCCACGCGCCACCTTCCTCCACCGACGCGGAGAATACCTTCAGCCCACCGAACGCGTAGAACCCGGAGTCCTCTCGGTGATCTCCGCGTTTCCGGCCGAGCTACCCCGCAACCGCCTCGGCCTGGCTCGGTGGCTCGTGTCCACCAACAATCCCCTGACAGCTCGGGTCACCGTCAATCGCCAGTGGCAGGCCTTCTTCGGCAAGGGGTTGGTTCGAACCACAGAAGACTTCGGCTATCAAGGTGACAGCCCCAGCCATCCCGAACTGCTCGATTGGTTGGCCGCGGATTTCATGCGAAACGGTTGGTCTCTCAAGCGACTTCACAAGCAAATCGCCCTGAGCGCCACCTACCGGCAGTCCTCACGAACCCGGCCGGACTCACTGGCCCGCGACCCGGACAATCGCTGGCTCTCCCGCGGGCCCTCGGTGCGCCTCGATGCGGAGGTCATCCGCGATGCCGCTCTCAAGGCCAGCGGTCTGCTCTCGGACACCATGGGCGGGCCTGGGGTATACCCGCCCCAGCCCTCCGGGGTCATGGAGGCCGCATGGGGCGGATCGTCTTGGCCAACTAGCGAGGGCCAGAACCGCTACCGACGCAGCCTTTACACCTTTGCCAAGCGGACAGCTACCTTTGCCCTGTTCAACACCTTCGATGCCCCCACCGGTGAATCCTGCATCGCCCGGCGCGAGACCTCCAACACCCCCTTGCAGGCGCTCACTCTGCTCAATGACGTCTTCTTCATTGAGGTCTCACAAGCCATGGGCCGAGACCTGGCCCGGCAATCGGGAACGGTGTCCCAACGCATCCAGAACGCATTTCAACGGTGCATGACTCGCCCCCCAACCGAAACCGAGCTTCATGCCCTCGAAACTTTCTGGAAAAACCAACTCCAGCGTTTCCAGGCTCACGAGTTGGATGCGGCCGCGGTGGCCGGACCCGGTGAGGGTTCTTCCATCGAAGAACGCGCCGCCTGGTCGGCCCTGTCACGGGCGCTGTTCAACCTCGATGAAATGATCACCAAGGGCTGAAACCTCATCCCCACCCTCTCCCATGAATCCTTTGAACCTTCACCCGCATCACGTCAGCCGACGGCATTTCTTCAAAGACTGCGGCGTGGGCTTGGGCAAGATCGCCTTGGCCGGATTGCTCACCGATCGCTGGGGCAACTCTCTCTCGGCCTCCCCTCTGGCAGGCACCCCGGCCGCGACGGCCAAATCCCCGCATTTCCCCGGCCGGGCCAAGCGGGTGATCCACCTCTTCATGGGTGGGGCTCCCAGTCAGCTAGAACTCTTCGATTTCAAACCGGAGTTAGCGAAGCTGGAGGGGCGCCCGCTACCGCCCTCGGTCATCGGCGGTCAGCGCTACGCCTTCATCCGGCCCGATGCCGCAGTGCTCGGTCCCCGCTTCAAGTTCGCTCGTCACGGACAATCCGGAACGGAAATCTCGGAGGTCCTCCCTCATCTGGGGAAAATCGTCGATGACATCTGCCTGATTCGTTCGGTACGCACCGACCAATTCAACCACGCTCCAGCGCAGATTTTCTTTAACACCGGATTCTCCCAACCTGGCCGCCCAAGCCTAGGATCCTGGGTGATCTACGGTCTCGGATCCGAGTCCCAGAATTTGCCTGCCTTCGTCGTCATGAGCACGGGAGGCGGCCTCAGCGGAGGGGCGGCTCTCTGGTCCAGCGGGTTCCTTCCGACGGTCCACACCGGGGTGCGCCTGCGCAACCAAGGCCCGCCGATCCTGAATGTCGACAACCCGGCTGGCATCGACACCCGTCTTCAGCGCGACACGCTCGACCTCGTCGCCGATTTAAACCAAAAGCGGTTGGGCACCGTGGGGGATCCGGAAATCGCCACCCGAATCGCCTCCTACGAAATGGCGTTCCGGCTCCAAACTTCAGCCCCAGAACTCATGGACTTGCGCGGGGAATCCCCGGAGACCTTGAAGATGTACGGGTGCGACCCGGCCAAGCCCTCCTTCGCCCGAGCGTGTCTGCTGGCCCGGCGGATGATCGAGCGCGGAGTCCGCTTCGTGAACTTGTACCACGAAGGCTGGGATGCCCACTCCGACGTGGTCGGCAATGTCCGCAGCAATGCAGCGATCACCGACCAGGCCAGCGCTGCGTTGGTGCTCGATTTGAAGCAGCGCGGATTGTTGGACGACACACTGGTGATCTGGGGTGGTGAGTTTGGTCGCACTCCGATGGTCGAATCCAACCCTGCTCTGGGTCGGAGCCAGGGGCGAGATCATCACCCGCAAGCCTACAGTGTCTGGATGGCCGGTGGCGGCATTCGGGCCGGCATGAGCCATGGGGCCACCGACGACCTGGGATTCCACGTGGTCGAGAACCCAGTCCATGTGCATGACCTTCAGGCCACCATCCTGCACTGCCTAGGCTTCGACCATGAGAAGCTCACCTTCCACAATGCTGGCCGCGATTTCCGCCTCACCGACGTTCATGGTCAGGTGGTGCGGAACATCTTGGCCTAGAGCATCGAGTGCCCAAAAAATGCCCTGGAGACGGTGACCATTGGCTCTTGGGGGGGCGTGGCGCATGAACCAACGCCAACGCCTCACCCCGTGACTGCATTCCGCAAGAGCCAGTATTACCGATAAACCGCCGGTTCGGCTCCGATCGTTCCGGTCAGTTCTCCGATACGCTGTTCGGAACGACTGCGCTCCAACATCACACGGGCGTAAGACCGACGTTCGTGCAGGCCCAATCGCTCCGCTTCCTGCTCATACTCCGTCCGACCGATCAACCGATCGATATAGGTGACCATGGTGTTCCAGTGACGCTCTTCCAACTCGCGCCGCATCTCCAACCGGGCGCGGTACCAAGGACTCGCGAGAACACTCTCCCGGTGGAACATCGCTCGGAAGGCCGGATCCTCGAGACGAAATCCTTCGCTGGCTCCATCACGCATAATGTGGAGAAGCGCCTGGAGTGGTGGGACGGCCTGTTGAATGGAACCGTCGTCAAAGTAATGCTGCGCCACTCGTCGGTGAGTCGCCGCAATGTTATCCACCGAATCGGCATATTGCTCCGCATCCTGCATCTCAGGTCGCAACATGCTTTCGACCAAGACGGCGTGGGGATGGTTAAAAACACGCCCCAGGAAGTCGTTCACGAACTTCAGTGTGACTCGCCACCCCAGGCGACTGGCCGGGACGGTCCGCCCCTCGTGGGTGAAGTCCGACACGCGCTCCAGATAGCCATTGGCGATGAGGAACGCTGGATCCCGCTCCGAGACGCCCATTCGACACCAGACCTCCGGCACGAGCAGGCTGACATCATGATCCACGCGGGTCTTGGGCCCGAGATATCCGGCACTCGTCAAGAAAACCGGGTTCTCGGAGACGGCCAAACTCACGAAGGCCGCATTGAGATCGTAAATGGGCGGTAGGGCGTTGAAAGGCCCCTTGGTCAAGGCTCCCTCGCTGCCAGCCCCGGTCGTCGAAGGGGATTTGCCGGTCATGCTGGAGATGAACTCCATGAATGCCTCCGGCAACTCCATGTGATGGATGGGCCCGTAGCAAGCGAGCGGACGCACTCCCGGTTCCGCCGGGTTATTCCGACGACCGGCCAAAACGGCATGCACCGGCGTGTACACCGGACGATCGGTCGCCAAGCGCCGCGCCAGTCGGGCCGACATGGTCGTCAGATGACGTCCCAGATCATCGAGGAGATCGGGACGCGTCTGAAGATACCGAGGGTTCTTCGACGGCTTGCCGTCCACTAATCGCGGATGAGACGTAACCACGATCCATTCGGGAGAACCATCGCCGGGCTCCGAGGCTGCGGCCGCTTCGATCAACGCCCGCATGGGCGCGGTATATTGGTTCAGTCCGATGGCATCATCGACCAGCTCTCTGGCCTGCTTGCGTGAAATGGGTTCGTAGTTGCTAAAGAAGCATCCGCCGCCAGCAAAGTCTGCTTCTGCAGCCTTGTCATACCCGCGATGAATGGCGTCGTCTGGCCGCTGGAAAAGTCGAAACTCAGTGTTCTGAACAAATTTGAGCGACGGATAAACGCTCTGCGGGTCCAGACCTGGCAACTGGCTGCGCGGCACGGTCACACTGGCCGTAATGTCGTCCTCCATCTGAAGCTTGAAGGCCGGAAGATAATCCTTCCGAAGACCAAACGTCCGCCAAGCTCCATCGTCGTCATAACCCACCCGAAGGAATTGGGTCACCAGACGCTTGCGCCCCAACCGCAGCTCATTGGCAGGCGTGCCGTTGATGACATCGACGCTGAACTGCGAGCGCCAGTCCTCTCCCCAGGAGGGTTGCCAAAAGCGTTTCACAACGAGCACTAATTCCCGGATGTGCGGCGGCACGGAACCAATCCAGGCATTGTGTTCGTCGGAAAAATCCTCGCTCGGTGTCAGCAGCTTGATGACAGAACCCAGAGTCCGACTCGGATTGAGAATAGGACGCTGATCCAGACCATTGCGGGCGGGATCACGAAACCGTTGTGAAAAGTCACGCGCCACGACAATCGCCACTCGGTCAAAATCTTGAGCCAGGTCTGCGACGAAGACCGAGCCAAAGAGGATGGCGTCCGTGATGGGCTTAGAGATCTCGCTCTTGCCGCCACCGGAGACCGTGCAGGGCTTGTGACACAAGGTTCCCTCCGGGCGCGTTCCGACCAAACGCCAAGCCCGCGCTGCTATGGCCGGCGGCTCCAAATGCACCCGAAATCCGCTGGGCAAGAGGTAGTGATGGTCCCGCCGGAGTCGGATGGACTGGGTTTTTACGGCATCGTCCCAACGGACTGTTAAGGACTCGATATCGAAGCGAGCATTCTCAGGGACGTAGACCACCGTTGGAAATTGCCGGTCCACGGCATGGCCTTCGGGTTGGAGGTTCAGTGCATCCGGAATTAACCGGGTGACTTCCGAAAAACTGTACGGGAAATCTGCACCGTGATGTTGGGCGTCGTATTCGCTGCCCAGATCGTGATTAGCAAAGACCAACGCTCCGCCGGCATGCTCCTCCTCGACCAGTCCGAAGAGGTTGGCCGCAAAACTAATTTGGGTTTTGACCTCTTTTTTGCAGTAGCCGAAATAGTTGTCCGAAATGAGCGTCACGATGACCCCGGAGGCATCCCGAGCGGTCAGTTTAAAGGCGTTCCCGTCGTTGTAGAGCTCTTGCGGGTCGCTCCAGCACATGCCGTCCCGACGCTGACGCTCGGTGGCCTCGTCTTGATGCGGAAGTCCCACTTCCTTTTTTGTAAGCCCGTTGAGGTGCGGAGCCAAAATCACGCATCCGGTATGTCCACTCCAATGCTCGGCATCGAGGGATGCGTCATTTTCCGGGAGCAACGGGTCTCCGGCATTGCCGAAGATGCTCTCGACGAAGTCTAGGTTGGCTACCAGCGATCCGGGGACGAAGAAGCGGATTTCCATGCTCTTGCGAGGCATCACGCCCGGAACCTCCGGGCAGATCACCGGGCGAATGAGCAGAGAGACCATGCATGAGGCCGGCGTGGGCCCAGACGCCGTGAACGGCAGTTGCAAAAGTTCCTCAGGAGGATGAATCGCACGGGCCAGAAGGTCGGCAAAAACCGTCTTGGGGACGCCCTTCTTGTCGTCGGGAATAGGCAACCCTCCCTCGGTGACATGGAAGATACCGGAGGTGGTCCGCCGGTCCGACTTTGGATTGTGAAGAATTCCGTTGCGCAACCGATAGCTGCGCAGCCTCGGCGAGGCGACCTCGTCTTTGTCGGGCGGCAGGGACAAAATCCGGGCCAAGCCATATTGATCCAAGACGAAGGTGTTCCGCGGCAATTCCCGGGGGACGGCCGTGTCGGACAAATAGTCGTGGATGAAGTTGTTGATCCTCCGGTCCACCGGACTGGCATAACGGGAGAGCAGTCGGTCCTTCTCGCGTCCTTGGGCGATGAAACTCTCGAGCAGTGAGTCCAACGCCTGGGTTTCACCGGGCAACGGAACACCTGTCATGCCCAACTCGGCGAGTTTCAGGTTGATGTGCCGATGGAGTTCGGTGGGGTTGGGTGGATTCAGTCCAATGGAACGGGTCATGGCCTAGGGGTGGCGGGTTTGGGGCTGCCGCCGGCTAAAGTCTTAACCCTGAATGATTCGCCTTCAAGTCCCGAGAATAGTTCAGGTCGGGAAGGCTCTCATTCGGAGCGCTGAGGGGAGGTCAATCGGTCTCATCGGGACCCTCGCGGCGAATGCGGGAGGAGGCCTCCAGAGCTAGAAAGTAGGCGCTGGCCTCGGCCGGATCCAGGCTCCAACGACGTGCCAGCAACGCTACTCTCTCGGCATTCTGTTGCTCGGAGGGACCTCCACAAATACCGGGGCCTTCGACGGCTTCCCCGTAATCGTGAACGGTGAGGCCCAGGAGTCGTTCATCCAAGGTGCAGCCCCCCTGACTCCACAAGGTCTCACCGGCCCAGGCATAGGCTCGAACCACGTTGCCCTCCCGAAGCCAGGCCCATGCATGGTGATTGAGTACCCGGTCGGCGGAGAAAAACTGAACTTCTCCGACCTCGCGGCTCAGGCCAGAGAGAAACCGGAAGAGCTGATCGATATCCGCGGCGGGGTCCGGGATGGCCGCACCAACCACCAATGACCAACCGCGCCAGGGCGGCGAAATGAATATCAGCCGTTCACGGAACCGGACCAGAGCCTCGGACCATGGGGAGCCCTCCTCAGTCCCGATGTGCAGAGTCTCGCGAAGAAACGTGGTATTGGAGCTGCGAATGGCCAGCCAGCGATGGGGCATCGGTAGGGTCAATACTGATCGGGTGGAACCAACAAGGGGCGTGAGTGGATCCAGCCAACGCTGGGTCATCCGCAGTGCCCGAAGGTGACGCCGATACAACGTGGCAAAGACAACGGCAATGCCGATCACCATACCGAAGCTGACCAACAGCCCGATCGCCAAACCATTTATGACCGTGGGATTCATTGCGTTGCCCCAAAAAATAGTAGGCCCTAGAAAAAACACCCAGATGGTCGATTGGCAAATGCGATTTGAGCGCCGTGTAATTTTACAGCCACTTCCCCGGATAGAGACACGCCAAACGGACGAGATAAACCAACGAGGGGGCAGGCTTCTCTGTGTAGTACTAACGGTGGGACAGCTTTTGGCGGAGAGTCTGAACGGCGGCTTGAACCCGCCAACCGGAGCCTTCCAGGGCGGTTCGAGCAACTTCGGGGGCGACGTGGGTCAACTCTTGGACAATGCGGAGGGCCCGATCGCGCAGTTTCACGTTGGAGGGGTTGAGGTCGATCATGAGGTTCTCCTCAACCTTGCCGAGGCGAACCATGGTGAGGGTACTGAGGATGTTGAGGACGAGCTTGGTGGCGGTGCCGGCCTTCAGTCGGGTCGACCCGGTGAGCACCTCGGGGCCGACGTCGATGGCCAGGACAACATCCGGCCGGAGGCTTCGGGTGAATTTTAGGTTCGGATTAAAGCAGAGCAACGCGGTTCGAGCTCCGGCTTCACGGGCGGCAGCCAATCCTCCCCAGACATAAGGGGTCCTTCCAGAAGCAGCGATGCCCACCACCACATCCTTTGAGGAAACCTGACGGAGACGAAGGGCTTCACCCCCTGCCCCGGCGTCGTCTTCAGCGCCTTCCACCGACGTGTGCAAGGCCTTCTCGCCGCCGGCCATGATGCCCTGAACCCACTCGGGCGGGGTTCGAAAAGTGGGCGGACATTCGCTGGCGTCCAAGACTCCGAGGCGGCCGCTAGTGCCCGCACCTAGGTAAATTAGCCGTCCTCCGCTGCGGATGGCAGCCTCGGCGAGGCGGATCAATCGAGCCAAGGCCGCCCGGTGCCGGCCAATGATCTCGGGGACCTGTGAGTCCTCAGACACCATCAAGTCGATGGCCTTGCCGACAGGCATCCGATCAAGATGCCGAGAACGCGGGTTCCGTAGCTCCGTCGGGGAAACCCCAGTCGATTCGGGTCGCGGGACGGGTGAAGGAACCGCCAATCCCGGGATTAGGACTGTGGGCACCTTCGAGCCTTCGCCTGAGGCCAAGGCCTGCTCCGCGAGGACCACCGCACCCCAGGCCGATTCCCGTTCCAAGGATCGGATCACGGACTGGGGGCGCACCGCCCGAAGAACGCTCTCGATGTGGGGAAGCCATCGCGATTGACGCAAGAAGACACTGCCCGCCAAGACGAATTCCACCCGAGCCTTGCCCGTCCGGTCCAGACGTGCCGCACAAACCAATGCCAACTCGAGCAACTCGCCGAGGCACCCCTCAATGACCTGGTGAGCTCTCGGGTCGCCGTGAGCCGCCGCCGCGAACACCTCCGGCGCCAAAGCGGCGACCTCACGCTTGGAAGCCGACTGCATCCAGCCCACCCAGGCTTCGGGGTCTTTAAGGCCAGAGGCCTTGAGGAGTCGGCGACCGAGGGGCCCCATTCGACCGGTTTGTTCGAGCTGACGGATGGCCTCGCGCAATCCGGCGTAAGCGATAGCAAAACCGCTGCCCTGATCCCCCAACTGGTGCCCCCATCCACCGGCCTTGGCCGTTACTCCCCGTCGATTCCGACCAAAGCAGCAAGAACCCGTGCCGCTCAAGAGGATCACCCGCACATCCACCGGATTTGTCGCATCCAAGGAGGCTGCCTCGAGAGCGCTCACCAGGTCATGGTCGACGCGGACCGGCACGGACGGCCAAACCCTCGCCACGCAGGCACGCAACCGCTGCCGATCTTCCTCAGTTCTCACGCCAGCCATGCCGATGCCAATGGCCACCGGTTCTGGCAAACGAGTTTTCAAGGACTCGAAGTGGGACTGCAAATCGAAGTCCGAAGTCAGCCGCAAATTGGCCGGTCCAGATTCGATACGGGCCAACGGTTGTCTGACTCCCACCGCCGCCGCTAAGGCCACAGTGCGAGTGCCGCCGCATTCGATACCAATGACCGCTTTGGACTCCGGATCCGTCATGGGTTGAATTGGAAGACCGGGGTGCCTCAGGACAAAAGCGCAAAGCGCGACGAACTGCGCGTCCAGCGATCAAACCCGAGACCGGTCCGGGGTTGGCATTCCTGCTGTCTGAGAACAGCATCTCCTGATGAAGAAGAGTGTGCATGAACTGCCCATGTCCCGACCGCCGTTGGAGCGGATGATGCGCATCCACACCGCCATCGCATCGGGCAAGCATCCGAACGCGTCGTTCCTCAGCCGCGAGTTCGAGGTGAGCACCAAGACCATCCAGCGGGACATCGATTTCATGCGCGACCGGATGGGTTTGCCCATCAATTACAGCCCCCAGCGTTATGGTTTTTATTACACCGAACCGGTCGATGCATTCCCAACCCTACAAATCACAGAGGGAGAGCTCTTCGCATTAGTGGTCGCTGAGAAGGCGCTTCAGCAATACCGCGGCACGCCTTTCGAAAAACGCCTCCTGACCGCTTTCAAGAAACTCGAGCGTTCGCTGCCGGACACCGTCTCTTTGAATTTGGCTGAATGGACGCAGACCATTTCCTTCCGAACCACCGCCGAGCCCAACGTGGACCTGGGGATCATCGATCGACTGGCCCAGGCGGCCGCCGCCGGCAAGACCCTCCGTCTCACCTACCGCAAACCCGGCGCGGCCCTGGAGGAGCGCACCGTAGATCCCTACCACATCGGCAATGTGAATGGTGACTGGTACCTCTTCGCACACGACCATCTTCGAAAGGCCATCCGAACCTTTGTGCCTTCCCGGATCGCTGAAGCCGAACCGACCGGAAAGACCTTCCAGCGCCCGGCTAAATTCGCGCTCGAACGACATTTGAGCGACAGCTTCGGCGTGTACTCGCGCACTGGAGACTTCGAAGTCTGTGTCCGCTTCACGCGGGCCGTGGCCGACTACATTCGCGAGAAGCGGTGGCATCCCTCGCAGACGCTAACTGAACTTCCCGACCGCGGGGTGGAGATCCATCTCCGACTCGGAAGCCTTGAGGAAATTAGCCGATGGATCTTGGGTTGGGGGGCTCAAGCCACCGTGCTCAGTCCGCCCGAGCTGGTGACCATCCTCCGCGAGACCGCCGAGGCCCTAGTGAAGAACTATCCCAAAGTCCCGAAGCCCTGACAGCAATGGCGGAAGGTGGATTGCCTACCAAACCACCCCTTCAATGTTTCGGGACCTTGGCTACGAGCTTCGCGGCATCGGCAGCCCGCCATAAGTACCAGGCCGCGGTCGTTCGAAACGGACGCCAGCGTTCACCAAAGGCCAACAACTCCTTCGGCCGAGGTTGGAGATCGTGCCCATAGGTCACACGGAACCCCTCCCGAACGCCAAAGTCGTCGATGGGCAAAACGTCCGGACGCCCCAACTTGAAGATGAGCAGCATCTCGACGGTCCACCGTCCAACCCCGCGGCAAGCGCTCAGTCGATCGACGATGTCGTCATCGGACAAGGTCCGGATCTTCCGCGAAGTGGGCACGGTGCCATCCATCGCCTTGGCGGCGATATCGCGGATAGCGGCCGCCTTGGAACCAGAGAAACCAAAGGACCGAAGGTCCGCATCGGTGACCGATTCCAGGTCTTCAGGCCGGGGAAAGCGTCGGCCAGGGAATCGCGCCAGAAACCGCCCCAAAATCGTTTCGGCCGCCTTGCCGTGCAACTGCTGGTGGGCCACGGCGCGGACCAGCGACTCAAAGGGAGTTCGCTGAGGCTCGGGCTTCAAGGTGCAGGCGCCGATTTTCTGGATGAGGCGACCCATCACGAGATCCGATTCGGCGAGGTGTCGTAGGGCTTCAGGAGTCATAGCAACACGAGGTACCTGCAAATGAATCACCGCTTCCCGCCCAGGCGCTGAACTTCATTAGAAACGGAGGTGATTTTTTCTACATCCCGCATCTCACGGGCGAACTGCAATTGACGAATGCGCAGCTCCTGACGGTCTACGTCCGGAGGCGAGGTAACAATGAGCTGTTCGAGACATTGGTACGCCTCGGCCGGTTGCCCGAGGACTCGATGGACCTCGATGCTGTCCAGCAGCAGGCGGCGGCGTTGCATCGGCGTGGCGTTGGTCAGACCCAGGGCCGTATCATACCACTCCAAAGCCCTGCGGACCCGAATGCCTGACCAGTAAAGACGTCCTATTTTCTCGGCCACGACAGCGTGATTGGTGGCCCAGCGTTGTCCCTCGAGCTGGTCCCGCACTGCTTCCACCGGGCGGCCCGCCATGACTTGAAGGTTGGCGTTGCGGACCAGCGCATAGGCAGTCCTCGGATCGTTGGCATCATCCAGGCGTTTGCCATCGTCGGCCAGCGGGCGGCCAAACGGGCGGTACAACGGATCGCCCACCACCACCGTCTGCCACGACAGCACCGGGTGGGCCGCGGTTGCGGCCTCGCCCAGGGTCATCCCGACGTATCCCCAACGCTCGAGGAACATGGCCGGATTGGGGGTGAACTCCAAATAAGGCTCAGCCACACAACCCATGGTGGCGGTGGCTCCGCGGGCTAGGAGCGGGCCCACCCAGTTCTCGGAGGCCGATCGGAGATGGGCCGCACTGAAGGAATGCAAGTGGTAGGCGAAGGCCCCGGGGAGGAATTCGACGCTGGCCCGGTAGAACGGTCCGGTCACCCCACTGTCGTACCAACCCACGTAGAGAGCCACCTGACTGAGAGGATATCCGACTCCCAAGCTCGCCGGTTGATTGTCGACGAAGGTCTCGAATCCCAGCCGTTTGGCGGCCACCGCTGCATTGGTAATCATCCGGTCGCCCCACCCGTAAGGCCCGTTGGTAATGGCTCGCAAATCGATGTACGCATGCCCCCACAATCCCCGAGACTCGGCTTCCAGCGCCTTGTCTACTAGGCCCCGAGCGATCTCCGGCGTGGGTCCGTCCAACCGCGTCACCATGAAGACGCCATTCGTCGGGTGGATCTGGGAAGCATTGGTGGCCCCAACCACAGGATTGGGAGTGGTCGCTATCGGATCGTTAAAACCCAGCCGAGGCAACAAGGCCAACTCATCGTCCACCGAGGCGTCATTGCGCAAAAATTGGGCCGGGATACCCTCTGTTTCACTGCGCATCGACGAGTCATGAGGGATGTACCACGGCACTCCATAGCACAGAAGCAGGTAGCGAATTTCCGAGCGGATCAGCCGCAGGCGATTCCGGGCCGTCGCCTTGCGACCCGGCAACGGCGCACTGGAATCAGGCACCCACTCCGCCAAGCCTTTTTCAAAGAGATACTTACGGACCGGTTCCTGAATCCCTGAAACATAGTCGGCACGGGAAATGGTCCCCGATTCGGAAAGGCGAAGACCCAAAAGTTGAGAGTCTGGCACCGACCGCCGCTGGGCATAATGCCGGGCCACCGCCTCGGAGGCGGGCATCTGTGCATTGTAGATGACCAACACCTCATTGCCCGCGGCCTCGGCGACACAGGAGCCGATCCAAACCCATCCCAATAGCAGCTTGATCAGCCACCCGATCCGCATCGTTCGAGGGGTCGGAGCCATCAACTCATCCCTGCTTCGGATTCTCCAGACGGGACCCGAGGCGCTCAAGGACATGGCCCATCAGCACGGCAAAGGTCTCGTCCGGGGTTTGTCCGGTGTTGTTGATGCGGACAGAATCGAGGGCCGGAATCAGTGCCCCTTTCTTGCGGTGAATATCCATGCTGTCCCGCCAGGCTCCATCAGTGGATCCCCCGCGATCGGTAATCCGGCGCTGACGCTCTTCGGCATCGGCTTCGAGAAAGAATTTCACCGGGGCCAATGGGAACACTTCGGTGCCGATATCGCGTCCCTCCATGACCAGCGGCCCGAGGGCAGAACAGTCCCGCTGTCGGGCGACCATCCAGTCCCGAACCTTGCCGATTTGTGCGACGACCGGAACTGCCTTCTCGACGACATCGGTACGAATCTCCTTCGCCGGAAAATATCCATCGACGTGGATCCATGCCTGACCGTCGATCACTCGGAGCTCCCATTTCCAGCTGCGAAGCTGGCGAATGACGGCCTTTTCATCGGCGTCGGTCATGGGCTTTTCGAGTCGGATTTGCCGCTGCAGGCAATACCAGGCCAGGGTCCGGTACATGGCTCCCGAATCGACATAGATATAGGCCAATTCGCGGGCCATCCGACGGGACAAGGTCCCCTTGCCCGACGCGCTGGGACCGTCGACCGCAATGACTTGAGGGAGCTTGAGTGTCTTGGTCTTCATTCAGCGTTGAGTTCGTTCAGTGGAAGCACTCGACCGGTGGTGGCATCGAGAATGATCGCCCCAAGACCAAAGGGGGGCGACCCAGCCAGTTTGCGGAAGAAATTGGGGAAGGTCTTGCGGACGCAGCGAGGGTTGCGCAATCGCATACCAGGAATCCTTAACCCCAGCATAGCGAAGCACATGGCCATGCGGTGGTCGTCGTAGGTTTCGATCTCAGCCCCGTGCAAGATCGAGGGACGGATGAGCAGGCTATCACCGGACTCGGTCACGCTGGCACCGCACTTGGTCAATTCGGTGCGCAGCGCCTGGACCCGCTCGCATTCCTGCAGGCGCAAACGTCCCAAGTCGACGAAGCGGACCGGATGGTTTTCCAAAGAAGCCAGCGTGATGGCCGTCATGATGCTGTCTCCCAGGTCGCTCTCGCGCGAGACCTCCCCCGGAAGATCAAGGAAGTCCGGATACCGCGCATCGACTTGCCATCCCGAACTGGGCCAACGGGCCACTTCGACCCGGTTTTTGCCCATCAGGCGGGCAGCACCCCAGAAGTAACTGCCGCTAGAGGCGTCGGGCTCCACCTGGAAATTGCCACCGGAGTGCGGGAAGGACTCGACCAGTCGACGGGTCATCTCGACATACGGCAACTCATCCGGATTGGCATCGGCGATTTGCACTTCCCAACCCGCCACCTTCCCCGGAAGCAGGAGGGCCGAAGCAAATTGCGAACTCTCCGCCACGCTGACCCGGCATGCCCCAGTCCGAGGACCGGTTCCGTGGATCACAGCAGGCAAACGGTCTCTAGGTGCGTCCACCCGATATCCCAACGAGCGGAGGGCCTGAAGCAAAGCGGCCTGGGGGCGCTCATGCATTCGTGGCACACCTGACAACCGGTAGCACCCCTCTCCCAAGCACACCATGGCCGCCAGAAAGCGGGCCGCCGTCCCGGCATTTCCCACATACAATTCCAAGGGTGAAGACTCCGTGCCGGCCCTAGGAATCCGCCCCCCCAACCCTTCCACCTGAATGACGCGGTTGGCCTCCTCGGCCAAGTCTTGGGCCACACCCACGGCAAACCCCAATTGACGCAGGCACTCGGTCATGACTTGAGTGTCTTCGCTCCACAGTGCCCCGGTCAGCGTGACCGTACCGGACGACAAGGCCGCCAAGATGAGGGCACGATTAGTGATGCTCTTGGATCCCGGCACCGTGATGGACACGAAGGCGGGAGAGGGCGGAGGAATGATCTCAATGAGGTCAGGCAGCGGCATCGGCTCAGGCGGTTTTCTTAGGCTCGGGATCAGGAAAGCGGAGATCTCTTCTAGATTTGGCCTGACGGAAGAAATCTTCGATGGATTTCTCATCGCCCGCGTCCAGAGCCAGTCGGAATTCAGACAAATCTTCGATGAAGACTCCTAGCACCCGGGAGAGGTGACGCCGGTTGGCCAAGGCAATGTCTTTCCACATTTCCGGGGAACCAGAGGCAATGCGGGTCGTGTCGCGAAATCCACCCGCGCAGAGATCGGATTGTTCCTTCGGATGAACCGGGCTCAGGACGTAGTTGGCCAACTCAGCGGCCACGACATGCGGCAGGTGACTCGAGCGGGCCACTAAATCGTCGTGGAGAACCGGATTCATTTGTAGCACCCGCGAGCCCACCGCCTCCCACAAGGAGCGGATGGCGAGCACGGCGGAGGGATCGCTCGCCGACGTAGGCGTCACTACGCAGACCGCTCCATCGAAGAGGTCAGCCCGGGCATGAGCCGGCCCACTCTTCTCGGCCCCGGCCATTGGATGACTGCCGACGAATCGAACACCAGCCCCCTGGGCCAACGGCTCAACTTCGGCCACCAGGTCGGATTTCACGCTACCCACATCCGTCACGAGGCAATCGGGTGACAAGTGCCGAGACATCTCTCGGAACAACCCGGGTATCTGCCCGACCGGGGAACACAAGACCACTAGGTCGGCGTCCACCACGGCCTCGGCGAGATTGCGCGAACACCGGTCCACCACGCCCAGAGCCAGGCACTCGGCCACCGACGAAGCCCGCCGGACGAAGCCCTGGACCTCATCCGCCAGGCCACGGCGCCGCAGCGCCATACCGAGCGAACCGCCCAGCAGGCCCACGCCCACCAACGTCACCTTGCGGAAATGCACGGCCCCAACCTACCGAAGCCGAGAGGCGCGAGGGAAGCATTGAACCGTGGAGTCACCGGAAGAAACCAATAATGGATTCGGGGCAAAGCTGTTAAACAATCTCCATCGGGCACGGGGGGACAGACTCCAGAAACGCCTTGCCGTAGCGTTTGGTCAGCACGCGATTGTCCAAAATCACTACAATTCCGGTGTCCGTCTTGGTTCGGATGAGCCGTCCGACACCTTGCCGAAACTTGAGAATGGCCTCCGGAAGGCTGAAGGCGCTGAAAGCGTTGCCGCCCTCGGCTTCGATTTGCTCGATCCGGGCTTCCACCAACGGGTGGTCTGGCACGGCAAAGGGCAACCGGGTGATAATGACATTGCTCAGGGCATCACCCGGCACGTCCACCCCCTGCCAAAAGCTGTCGGTGCCGAAGAGGACCGAATCTCGGTTTTCTCGGAATTTCTCCAACATGGTTGATCGAGGCATCCCCGTATTCTGCACGTAACACTCGACCCCGAGTCGGCCAAAAAACGACTCCATCCGCCCCGCAACCTGCAGCATCAATCGGTGACTCGTGAACAACACGAACGCCTTGCCATGGGTCCGAGTAATAAAGTGCTCGATCCAATGAACCAACGCATCCTCGTAACCGGCATCTCGGGGATCAGGCATCTTGCCGGCAACAAAAAGAGTCATCTGCCGGGGATAATCAAACGGGGAACCCACCTGAAGTCCCTGAGCCTCTTCACCCCCCACCCTTCCGGCCACATAGCGGAGCGCAGCAATCGAGCCCGCTCTGGGAAGCGCTGAACCAATGGGGTAGGCCGCAGACATCGGAGACCGTGGGACCGGAATCGAAGGGGCGGCCGCCAGATTGGAAGGACCTGTTGTCCCCAGGGTCGCACTCGTCAGGATCACGGAAGTTCCCGATTCAAAGAGGCGCTGACGCAAAAAGCCGGCCACCTCGACAGGAGCCGCATTCAACGAAAGATTCTTCTGAGTCTTTCCAGAACGCTCCACCCAATAGACATGATCCTCGGCCGTCTGACTCAGAAAAGTGGAGACGGCCACCTTGAGGTCCGCCAAGCGACGGTTGCATTCCATTAACTCCTCGCCGGTCTCCTTGTCTTCGGAGGTCTGGATAAGTTCGTGGATTTGCTCGCGCAAGCGCTGCAGCGGCAGGGTCAGGCTATCTTGGACAAGGTCCGGCCGGCGGATCCGCAACTCTTTCCAAACCCGGGAGGGCTGTTCAGTGGGCGTCGTCCGATCCGTCTCCGACGAGGTGGCCGATCGGGCTAATTCCTGACAGGAATCCTCCACCCGCACAAAGAAGTCGTCGGTCTCCTTCAGCACATCCGACACCAATCGAACGTTGGATGCCGAACGCAAGGTGGACAAAAGCCCCTTCTCGGTCCGTGGGTTCCAGAGACGCTGGAGCGCATAGCGGACCTGGCCACTGCTCACTCGGACCCCGATATGCCGCGCTGCGACCGATTCGACCGTGTGAGCCTCGTCGAAGATCACGAAGTCGTTCTTAAAGAGGATCCCGCCCTCAGGGTCGGCCTCGACTCCGTTGAGCAATGTAAAAAACAGGGTGTGGTTGAGCACCAACACATCGGCCCCGAGAATCTTCTGGCGGGCGCGCTGGAAGAAACAAACGGGACCCAGCTTGGCCTGATCACTCTGGAAACCACATTTTTTGGGAGTGCACAACCCGCGCTCAGAGCAGACGTGCTCCCAGACCTTGGGATCGGGTTCGATCGAGAAATCACTCAGCGAACCATCCTGGGTGTTGCGACTCCACTCCTCGATCCGACGCAACTCCGCCGCTTCCGGAGAGGTGAAGAGCGAATCACATTGCTGCATGGCCTTGCGAAGGCGACGGGTGCACAGGTAATTCGAGCGCCCCTTCAGCATCGCAAAACTGAAGTCTACCGGGAGCACCTGCTTCAGAACAGGCAGGTCCTTTTCCACCAACTGCTCCTGCAAATTGATCGTGTGGGTCGAGATCACCGCCTTCTTCTTGCGCCCAACGGCAAAAAGAATAGCAGGAATCAGGTACGCAAAACTTTTGCCGACACCGGTCCCGGCTTCTACGAGCAAATTACGCCGATCCTGAAGTGCCGAGGCTACGGCCGTAGCCATCTGCTGTTGCTCAGGACGGTACTCAAAGTTGCTGGCCCGGGAAAGCAGTCCGCTTGGGGAAAAGATCTCCCGAACAGGCTGCACCCAATCGGTGGGCTGCTGTCCCGCGGAGGTATCGGCCAACGAAATCACTCACGGAGACTACGGCCAGTGCTGCGTTTGAGGAAGAAGGCTTTGCACAGCGGCTATTTCGGCTTTCGCTCAGACTGATGGCTCTACTGATGAATTAAAGCACACAGCATGTGGAATTTCAATTCCACGAGGTGAATGCCTGACCGACAACGGACCCACCCGCCGGGAGAGCCACTCCCAGAACTGATCCCTGCGGTATCGGAGCCCAAAGACTTGCACTCAACGGGAATCAGTTCGGAGTTTGAACAACAACGACAGCCTTTTCCTTCTTGAAAGAATACTTGTCGTCCCTAGCAGTGAAACCTTCTTTTTCCCCATTGAAAGCGTGGACCAAGGTACGCATGAAGCGCTCGTTTTCCTGCTCGAGCATCTCGAGTTCAATTGTAACGCCGGTGATGTCAGCCCGCCTCAGCTGAGCTTCAAGCCGCGTAATGACCACCGAGAGACGCTCGTCGCCCACCATCTGGATGGATCCACTTAGTGCGTTGATACGTAAAGTCGCAGCCTGCCATCGATCCCGGCTAATCGAAGAACGCACGAAGGTGATGGACTCGCTGATGGCACGCGAAAAGCCCGTCGACAACTCGAAGTAGGCCTTGTCATCGAGGCACAGGCGCTGCTGAGCCTTGAAGAGGGCCGACTCCTTGCTACTGACCTCCTTCAGGGCGGCCTCGATGGCGTCGGCCAGGTCTTTCCGCTCCAAGGGTTTGCGGAGGAACCGACTAACCTTGAGCGTAGCCGCCTTGGTGACGTTGTCCTTGAACGCATTGGCCGAGATCATGACCACCGGAATATTGGAAAAGCGCGGAAGGTCGCGCAGGCGGGCCACGAACTCCAAACCATCCATGTTAGGCATCAACACGTCGCAGACAATGATGTCTGGGTACGGGGGCTTCTCCATCAGGTTCAACGCCACCTGACCGTCTTCGGCCTCGGTGATTGACACCTTAAGTTCTCTAGGCAGCAGGGCCCGTATGAGACGACGGCTGGTCTGATCATCCTCAACCAACAGCATTCGGGTAGAATTGTCGCCCGTTTGGGCCTCCATCATTTCTTCAACCTGAGGACGGGCTAATTTGCGTCCCAAAGAATCGAGCATCGACTGCACCCCATCGATTTCTTCCCTAGATAGTGCCAAACCGACTTCCAATTGAGCTCCCCCGGTGAGTGTGGTGGTCACCCTCTCACCCGCCTTGTCGATCATCGACCGTAATCCATCGAGAATCCCCTGCGGTTTTGGGTCGCTTTTATCGATCACCTGCTGCTCCAGATCGCGGATCGTTCCCTGAAGAGAAACACCTCGATCCTGAAGACGTTCGTTCTGAGCCTCGAGATCCTTGGACCTCTTCTCAGCAGTCGCCACAGCTCGAAAGGCCTCCTCCAACGCCTGGCCTTGGGTGCTTTCAAACTCTTGGGCAGGTTCTTTCTCAAACTCGACCAAGGCCGTTCGGGTCAGGGAACCCAAGGCGGCCAAAGAAACAACAGCAACGGCCGCAATCCACCAACTGGAATACTTGCCGATCCCCTCCCCCAAGAGCGCTCGAACTGAGACTATTAGAATGGGTACGACTGCGGCGGAGACAGTCAGTATTAGGATACGATGATGAATGGTTTGGATCTTCATGGCGCGCACAAGCCCTGATAGCGAGTCGCCCACAACAAGGAGCCCTCGGATCCGACTATTCTTGGGTATCGCCCATTGCTGCGACAAACTTTAGATCTTGTCTGCCAATCACGAAGGAAACCCGGGGTCTCATACAGTCAGGCCATGAATTGGAATCCATCCAGAGACAGTGACATCAGCCTGAGCCCCACGGGCGTCGACTCAGCCCTGTCGAGAATCGACCGGGGTGTTGTGAGAGACTTCTTCCATCATCCACCCACTCCAGGGCCACCAACTGGGGCGCTTCCCCCGATGGACCCAAGCCCAGCACGATGGCCATAAAAGGGATACGGTCAGTGCTCCAACTAGCAGGCCAGCCCATACGTCTGAAGCCCGATGGGCGCCCAGATGGAACCGGGACCAAGCCACGGCGAGTGCGAAGGCTAAGCCCAGCCCTCCAGCCCGAGCGCCCCAGACAAAGGCCATGAAACCAAAACCTGCGGCTATGGAAGCGTGCCCGGAGGGAAACGATCCGTAGGCATGGCGCCCGATAATCCAACGTCCATCTTTGCGCGGACCGAACCACCCCTGCTCCACCGACACCTCCGGTCGGGTCCTGCCAATGATAGACCGCAGTCCCGTTCCTGCGGCGCCGGACACGATGCCGGCCAGCAACATCGCCACCAGGACCCTAGCAGCCCTGCGTTGCGAGCTACGTTTCAACCACACACCCAACCCCACAACTGCGGGGATCAAAAAAAACCCATTGGCCGAACCGCTGATGGTCGCCGCCAAGAGGCTCCAACCCTTTCCGCTCAAGGCCAACCGTTGCGAGCGCAACCAATCATCGGTCCAAAACAACAGGCCCAGGAACGGCAAACCGATGAGTGCCCAGCCAACAAGCCAATACCCAACATGATGCAGGTGCTCGCTGTCGGCCCCTGCGACGAAATTGGCCGATTCACTGCGGTGCGGATCTACTGAGTGCGTTAAATGCACAAGTAGAGACTGACAAAAATGCCTCGGACTGGAACGCAACAAACTTGAAACATATCCACCGACCCCGTCTCGCCACCCCTTGAAGCAGTGGATCAACTCTCAGCCAGCCCGTTCTCAACTCCTAACACCCTTCGGCTTTCCGCTGACCCTCAAATTTGCCAACCTCGCAACCCATGGAAGGCTCAAAGAGCTCCCCGAGAAAACTCCGTCACTTGCCCGCTTGGAGTTGGGTAGTGCTGGTCGCGGTAGCCCTAGCCTGTTTCGGCGCCGGGTCTTGGTCGTTGCCTCTGATGGACCGGGATGAACCTCGTTTTGCTGAGGCCTCCCGGGAGATGCTCGAAACCGGCAACTGGGTGGTGCCCCATTTGAATGGCGAGTACCGCTTCGACAAACCACCCCTGATTTACTGGCTCCAGGCTGGGAGCATCTCCCTTTTTGGGGCCTCCGAAATAGCGGTGCGTCTGCCCTCAATTCTCTGCGCCACACTGACCACCGGTCTGCTCGCCCTCTGGGGACGACGCCTCGCCGGAGACGGTGCCGGAATGATGGCCGGCATTCTTTGGGTCACCTGCCCCCAAGCCTTTGTTCATGCCCACCTCGCCGTCGCAGACATGGCTATGGTGTTTTTCTTTACCCTGTCGAGTTGGTCCGGGTGGGAACTGCATCAGGTCCGCGGGCGGGGGCAAGCCATTGCCGGATGGTTTTGGGTTTTCTTCACTTCATTGGCCCTGGGATTTCTCGCCAAGGGGCCCGTGGCTTGGCTAGCGGGCCTGCCGGCCATTCTCTTGGCGTGTGGACGCCTGTCCTCTCCATCCGATCCCGCCAGTCCTTGGCGGCAGCCCAGACTTTGGTTGTTTGGCGGAGTGCTGACCCTGGGGCTTGTGGCCATTTGGGGCATTCCAGCCCTGTTGGCGACTCGAGGCGAATATTTTCAGGTGGGCATCGGCAAGCACGTCGTGGCTCGGTCTATCGGGGTATTAGAAGGTCATGGGCTAACGGGATTGCTCGGCTATCTGTGCAGTTTGCCCTTCTACGGACTGACGTTGCTGGTGGGATTTCTTCCCTGGTCTCCGTGGCTGATAACGTTGGTCTGGCGCGCACGAACTTCCGCTCCCCCATCACCCATCGACCGATACCTTTTGGCGGGCATCGCCGGAGTGTTTGTGGTCTTTTCCCTAATCCGGACCAAGCTCCCGCACTATACCCTGCCGGCGTTCCCTCTCATCGCACTCTGGTTGGGCAAGGCTATTGCGAGCGGTCCACCGGCCTGGCGACTATTTGGGAGACTGACAATCGGGACCTTGGCTATACTGCTGCTAATAGCCTTGCCGGGCCTGGGCCTGTTTGCCCGCCTGCTGCCGGTGCCTCGCCTCGCCGAAGAATGCCGGCGCTGGATCAACCCCAAGACCGAACTGGCAACCCTCGAATTCGAGGAACCCAGCCTTTACTGGTACCTGCGGCCCAAGGGTGGTCCTTGGATCCAGCACCTGAAAGACGAGGCGGCCGCGCGGGGATTTCTGGCCCGACCCGGATCCCGACTTTGTGTTCTGCCCGACGGAGAGTCCTTCAGTCACCTGAGCGCACGATTTCCTGAGCTGCGAATAATCCGTGTGTGGGGCTTCAACCCGGCCAATGGCAGGGGCATCGAATTGAGAGCATTGATCCGGGAGACCCCTTAAGCAGGACTGAAAGCCGGCGAGCGAATCGGAGACTTGGGCTCGGAGGAGTAGACGATCGCTAATTTTGATGATCGGACACTTGAAGGCGAGGGCCTTCCCGTTCGATGGTCCCCTCATGTTCCGCAGACTCGTCCTCGCCGGTGCGCTGCTGCTTGTCCCGGTCGCTTCTCAGGCCGACAACGCCAGCGACGCGGCTCAACGGCTTGAAACCCTCTCGAAACTGGTCCAAGACACCCACCCAAGGGTTCGTCTGGAGGCCCTTCGGGCCCTAGCCAAGATTCCGGGAGCTCGATCTGCCGAGTTGGCTCTGAGCGTCCTCGAGCAGCCGATGGATCCCACCCTAGACTACGCGCTCTGGTTAACGATCAACGAACTGTCCGAGCCGTGGATCGCTGCCTTGGAATCGGGTGCCTGGAAATCCGAGGGGCGCGAAAAACAATTGGCCTTCGCTCTGAAGGCTATCCGAGCCGAACAGGCCAGCCGAGTCTTGGGGCGCGTTATCCAAGAACGCCGCCTCCCGCGGGATGGCTCCGGCCCCTGGATCGAGCTCATCGGTCAGGCCGGAGGCCCCAAAGAATTGGGGGCGCTGCTGCGGCAGACCGTCTCGGGTGGTTTCGATGATACTGCCACGGCTCGCGCCCTGACCTCGCTGGGCGAGGCGGCCCGAACCCGCAAGGTACGGCCTGAGGGCGATGCCACAGGCCTTCTGGGATTGCTGGAATCCTCGAACGACTCCGTCCGTGCGGCCGCGTTGCGACTTACCGGCGACTGGAAGACTCCGCCTCCGGCCCAATCCTTAACCCGCCTGGCCAATGATCCGTCCGAACAAGTCCGAACAACAGTCTTCGAAGTCCTTCGCCTCCAAGGAGCCGGAAGCCTGCCTCTCCTGAAGCAACTGGCGGAAGACAAAGATCCCGCGACCCGACGCCGTGCGGTTTTGACTTGGGCTGCGCTAGACCTCAGTGGGTCTGGGCCTGCTTTGGTGTCCGCCATCCAGGGGTTGGATCAGGAACAAATCGCCCAGGAGTTCTGGCGTTCATTGCTGGCAATCAAGGGTTCTGGAAAACAATTAGCAGCCCTCTTGCCCGCTTCGGGAATCCCGGCTGCGGCAGCCCGTACCGGCATGCGAGTGGCACGCGAAGGCGGTCGCAGTGACATGGAATTGGTGCTCACTCTCGCCAAGGGGGCAGGTTTGTCTGCCGACACCCAGGCCTTCACCGACCAACTCATCCGCGAAATGGCCACCCGGGCGGCGTCTACCGGCAATCCTCAACGCGGTGAGCTCATTTACCGCCGATCCGACTTGGCCTGCATCACCTGCCACGCCATCGGCGGAGCGGGTGGACGGGTCGGTCCAGACATGACTTCCATCGGTGCCAGCGCGCAGCCCGATTACCTGGTGGAATCGCTGCTCATGCCCAACGCCAAGATCAAAGAGGGTTATCATGGCGTGGTCGTGGAGACCAAAGATGGCCAGACCTTTTCCGGAACCGTGGTTCGGGAGTCCGCGAGCGAGCTGGTCCTGCGCGGCACGGCCAACCAGGAGATCGTCCTCGCCAAGTCGAACCTAGAGTCCCGCACTCAAGCCTCCGCCTCATTAATGCCGGCCGGGCTCCTCGACTCGCTGAATGAAACTGAGCAGCTCGATCTCGTGTCATTCCTCTCACAACTGGGCAAACCCGGTGAATTCGATGCCAGCAAGGGTGGCGTGGCCCGCAAATGGCGCTTGGCCAACATCGTCCACACCGACCAGCAAAATGGACAGTCCGACTGGATGTGGAAAAAACCCCTCGAAGACAAGCGCTGGACCGAGGTCCTCTCCCGGGTCAATGGAGACCTGACGCGGACCCTCATGGAGGGTGCAACCAAGGCCAACATTTGGTCCTCAAAAATCGCCGTGCTGGCGGTGACCGAGATTCAGCTGGCCCAGCCAGGAACTGTCCGGTTCCAACTCACCGCCGCTCAGGGCGCCGAACTTTGGGTAGACGGATCGAAGGTAAACGGGCCGGTAGCCCTAGCTGCCGGTACACACCGCGTCTTGGTGCGCATCGACCCCAACCACATCCCTGACAAGATTCGTCTGGAAACCAAAGACGCCTCCTTCGTGCTGAACTAATCCGGAAGGATGCCGTTGGTGAGGCAGAGATTGCAGGGCCAATTTCTTTTCCAAGACGAGTCGTTGTTACTCTCCATGGCAGGCAGTCTCAACGGGCAGTGCCACAGCGCCGGACCGCTCGGAGATCGGTCCCTACCTCGGAGCAGGGTCGGACTAGGAGGCTCATCGGGCCGCGTCCCAGATTGCCGCCACAAACCCCACCTCACCCATGCACCTCCGAGGTAGGGCGATTTCTCCGAAAGCGCCGCGTCGGTTGACACGGACCGCTCGGAGATCGGTCCCTACCTCGGAAGCCCTCAGGCTACATTCGGGGGGTAGGAGGTCCTTGGGCGGCCTCCGGATGGCCAAAAAAACTGTCAGTGACGGTTTGAAAACTACTGAGCCCTGAAACTCAACAGCCTCCTCTCCGGCGTCCTCAGTGAGTGGCACCATCCCGGGAACGTTTCACCGCCTCGACGATGGCTAAATCGTCATCGCCGCAGTCGCGCACCCGCTCCAAAAAACCCGGAAGCGTGAGCCCCATGCGCCGGAGAAACGGACGGTCGCCCCCGCACCCGTACATGACATCGGGTGACAGTTCTCCGCGCAGCTTGAGCCGCGCCTTGACGATCAAACGAGGCAACCAAGCGATTCCATCGACAGCATCGGTCTTGAGCGGCAACGCCGACATGGGCACCACCTGCTCTGTCCATTTTCCATTTAGAATTCCCAAAAAGTAATCCCTCCGGATTCTCTGAACGTCGAGGACCGTCTCCAAATCGGGCTCGCCATAATTTACGGCGTCCTCGACGAAATCGTAGAGTTCCTGAACGGAGCATCCGCCGTTCAGCAAAAAGGCGGTATCGGCCGGATCACACAAGGTCACAACCGAGGAGCGCCCCGAACGGAATGCCGAGAGGGCCCGATTGTACACGGCCCGGAACTGCTCACCCCATGCGTCGGTCTCCGGCACTTCCGCCAAAAACTGAAGCGCGGACTCCACCTGGTCGGCGGGCACCTTCACTTGGATACCCCCCGCGCCCATGGAGTAACCACCGCTACTGAGGGCAGCATCGACCCCGTGAATGAATGGGGTGAAACCGGCGGATTCCAATCGACCCGCCATGAGGTCTGCCTCGACCAGAACAAAGACTCGGGAGAGTGTCACCAATTCCATCCAAGGAAGGTCTAACCCTCACCCGCGACTGTCAATCGGTCCGGCCCACAGTGCCCAGAAAGAACGATCGACGGTCCATCAGCCACGGAATGGTCCTGGCTCAGCGGAACGGGCCGCGACCTGGATAGCCAGTGGTGTTGGTCAGCGGTTCCACACGACGTGGCTTCCAGAAAAGACCGTTGTGGGCGAGGTTGCTCGACACGGTATTGAGATTGCCCAGCGTGGCCCCCAATTCGGACTGAAGCTTGGGGTCCTTGAGTAAGGCCCCGACAGCACCACGCCCCGCTTGAAGATCCTGCGTCAAGTCACGCACCGCCAAAGAGGCATCTCGAAATCCACCCAAAGCTTCGCGCAGTGAAGCCTCATTGGTGGCGACCAGAGTGTCAGCACGCACCAAGAGCGAGTCAGCCCGGGCCGCCAAGGCCCCGACCTGCCCTGCCAGCGGAGTCAAGGTCGCCGAAAATGCCCGAAGATTGCTCACCGTCGCCGCAACGGCAGGCTTCTCGGAGGACACCAACAATTCAACCTCACCCAGCGTGCGATCCAACCGCTCGGAAGTCCGCCGCAAATTGGCCAGGGTGTTGGTCACGTCCTTGAGGGTCGATGCCGAGAGAATCATGTGGTCTACGCGCTCGACGACCTGATCCAGTCGGGTCATGAGGCCCACGGCACTACGGGCCGCCTCCTGCAAATTAAATGGATCCACGGCGGTCACGATAGCCCCGTCCTGAAGCGGCGGAGCCGCATTCTTCGTGGGAATGATCGCAACGAACTGGTCACCTAGGAACCCGCTCTGCTCAATTTCGAAGCGGGCGTCACCAAAGATGGTCACTGGTTTTTCAATGCGGCACTGGATAGACACCCTCCGGCCGTCTTCCGAAAGCGATATGTCTTCAACGGAGCCAATGCGGACACCGGACATGTTGACCGGTGCGCCCGCGACCAACCCACCGACATTGCCGGCGGAAACCAGGATCGTTCGGCCGGAACGCCAAAAGGAGGCTCCCTTGCTGAAGTGGATAAGCAATGCGGCGATCAGCACGAGTCCGATCAGGACAAAAAGGCCGACCTGTGCTGCGGGGGATTTTCGTTCCATGAACTCACTCATTCAGATTTTTGTGGCGTCGAGATGCCGTTGACGAATCGATAAATTACTGGATCCCTCGATTCCAAGATCTCCGAAGTCGGTCCCTCGGAATAGATCTGCCCCTCATGGAGCATGAGGATCCTATTGCTGATCGTGCGGGCGCTCTTCATGTCATGGGTCACCGCGATGCTGGTGACGTGAAGGGTTTCCCAAACCCGACGGATGAGTCGATCAATGTTGTCAGCGGCGATCGGGTCCAAACCGGTGGTGGGTTCGTCGTAGAGCACGATTTCCGGCCGGTAAACGATCGCCCGGGCCAAACCGACCCGCTTGCGCATGCCGCCGGAGAGTTCGCTGGGCATCTTGTTACCAATCCCCGGCAATTCCACCATGTCTAAGGCCTCATCGATTCGGCGACGAATCTCGGTCTCCGACTCCAGACCCTGCCGCCGAAGCACAAAGCCGACGTTCTCATCGACCGTCAACGAATCAAAGAGAGCCGCCATCTGGAAGAGCATGCCATACTTCCGTCGCACCCGAAGGAGGCTGCGTTCGTTCATAGCGGTGATGTCCTCTCCGTCCACCCGCACAACCCCAGAATCGGGTTGGAGCAGACCGATGAGATGCTTGAGCAGGATGCTCTTGCCCCCGCCACTTCGACCGATGATGACCACCGCTTCACCCCGACGAATGTCCAGGGAAACTCCTCGCAAGACCTGCTGGGTCCCGAAGCTCTTGGTGACGTCTCGAACCTCAATCATAGATTCAAGTTAGGAGTAGAATAGACGCGACAAGAACAGCGTGAGGAAGAAGTTGATGATCAAGATACTAATGCTGGCGACCACCACCGCCTCGGTCGTCGCCTTCCCCACTCCTTCGGCTCCTCCCTGACACGTGAGCCCCTTGTAACAACTCACCACCGCGATGATAGCACCGAAAACAAGGGATTTGATCAACCCTGTCAGCACGTCCGGAGGGTCGGTGTACCGGGTCATGTTCACCAGGTAGTACGCACTGTCGATGCCGAGCAAATTCACGCCCACCCACCAACTGGAGACGATGCCCACCACCACCGACTCGGCGGTCAGCAACGGGGCGGAAGCCAACAGCGCCAAAAATCGGGGTACCACCAGTGTGTCCACCGGATGCGCTGCGAGAGTCCGGAGGGCATCGATTTGCTCGGTGACCTTCATAGTACCCAACTCGGCGGTCATGGAGGCTCCCACCCGACCAGTGAGCATCAAAGCCGCAAGCACCGGCCCTAACTCGCTGCTCATGCCGATGCTGACCACCGCGCCCGTCGCGGTATCCATCTTCACCTTGTGGAACTGCAAGAACGTCTGGGCGCAGAGCACCATGCCCGTGGCTGCTCCCGTGGTAATGACCACGCTCTGGCTTTTCACCCCGATGAACTGGAGTTGGTAGAGAAAATCTTTCCAAGACGGTCGCTGATGGCGAAAGGAGCCGATGGACTCCATCAGTAATTGGGAAATTTCTCCAAGCTGGGTGATGAAGGAGCGGAACCGTTGATGGATGAGTTGGACCGGCACGTAGGATTCCTGTGAATTTCAGAGTGTCTTGCGGCCCTGATTATTGACAACCCTCCCTGCGAAAACTCACAGGGAGGGACACTGTAGGCCCTCAAGAAGTCGTTGGAGATTCCCTCCTGACTCGGTCGCCTAAGAACTTAACGCCCCCTCGGTCGCCTCATCTCGCTGTTTAAAGATCAGCTTCTCCTTGTCGGCGGTCACAGTGACGGGCTGCCCATCCATCAATGTCCCACGCAGGATTTCATCGGCGAGAGGATCCTCAAGATGCTTCTCGATGGCTCGACGCATTGGGCGAGCGCCGTACTGCGGATCAAATCCCTTCTCGATGAGGAATTCGCGAGCCTTGTCGTCGAGAATGACCGTGACGTTCTTGCGGCGAATCCGCTCCAACACCTTGGTGATTTCCAGATCGAGAATCGTGTTGAGCTCGGGCTTGCCCAAGGAGCGGAAGACCACGATGTCATCCAAACGGTTAAGAAACTCGGGCCGGAAGAACTTCTTGGCCTCGTCCAACACCCGACCCCGCATGGCCTCGTAGCTCGCATCGTCGCTGGACTTTGAAAAGCCCATGCTGCCCTGCTTGCGCAACGCCTCGGATCCTACGTTGGAGGTCAGGAGGACGATCGTATTGCGGAAATCGACCACTCGTCCCAAAGAATCCGTGAGTTTACCTTCCTCCAAGATTTGCAGAAGCATGTTGGTCACGTCGGGATGTGCCTTTTCGATCTCGTCGAACAGCACCACGGAATAAGGCTGGCGACGCACCTTTTCGGTCAGCTGGCCGCCTTCTTCATAACCTACATAGCCCGGCGGCGAACCAATCAGACGGCTCACGGTGAACTTTTCCATGTACTCGGACATGTCGAGCTGGATGAGGGCCTGATTACTGCCAAACATTTGCTCGGCCAGCGTGCGCGCTAAAAGGGTCTTTCCGACGCCGGTCGGGCCCAACAAGGCGAAGCAGCCAATCGGACGCTTGGGATCCTTGAGGTCGGTTCGGGCACGACGCAGTGCCTTGGCCAGCGCAGCAACGGCATCTTTCTGACCGACGACCAATTTGGCCAACTCATCTTCAATGGCCAAGAGCTTCTGCATGTCGGATTGGCCCATCCGCTTGAGGGGAATGCCCGTCCACTTAGCGACCACTTGAAGGATGTCGTCCTCGGTGACCACCACCCGCTTCTCGTCCTTGGCAGTCTTCCAGTCGGCCAGCGTCTTCTCGAGGCGCTCCTTGGACGATTTCTCATGATCGCGCAACTGGGCCGCTCCCTCGAAGTCTTGATCCTTAATGGCCTGTTCTTTCTTCTGCCGCAGTGACTCGATCTCCGCCTCGATTTCCTTGATGTTGGGCGGCCGTTGCATTGCTCCGATTCGTGCTTTGGAGCCGGCCTCATCGAGTACGTCGATGGCCTTATCAGGCAGGAATCGGGCCGTGATGTAACGATCAGAAAGCTTCACGCAGGCTTCCACCGCATCGGAGGTGAACTCGGCCTTGTGGTGGTCTTCGTACTTGGACTTGAGACCGATTAGGATGGCAATCGCATCTTCGACCGACGGCTGCTCCACCTTGACCGTTTGGAAACGGCGCTCGAGAGCGGAGTCCTTTTCGATGTACTTACGGTACTCCGTCAGCGTCGTGGCACCCACGATTTGCAACTCTCCACGGCTGAGGGCCGGCTTGAAGATATTCGAGGCATCCATAGTTCCCTCGGCCGAGCCTGCCCCCACGATGGTGTGTAGCTCGTCGATGAAAAGGATGACATTCTTGGCCTTTTTGATCTCGTCCATCACGGCCTTGATCCGCTCCTCGAATTGGCCTCGGTACTTGGTGCCCGCCACCATCAACGCGAGATCCAAGGTGATCACCCGCTTGGCAGCTAACAGCTCAGGCACGTTGCCCTTAGCAATTTCTTGAGCCAACCCCTCCACGATGGCTGTTTTGCCCACGCCGGCCTCGCCCAGCAGCACCGGGTTGTTCTTGGTGCGGCGACAGAGGATCTGGATGACCCGCTCGATCTCGTTGCTCCGGCCGATCACCGGATCCATATCGCCCTTCTTGGCGATCTCGGTCAGGTCGCGACCGAAGGCCTTGAGGGCGGGCGTCTTCTGATCCTTGTTCTTGTCGCCGCGGGTCGGAGCCTTACCGGCCTCAACGGTTTCGGGAGAGGACTCCTTTTCGCCGCCCTCTTCCTCGCCGGCCTGGAACTGAGGATCGAGCTCCTTGAGGATTTCTTGGCGGCATTGCTCGATGTCGACCTCCAAGTTCCGGAGCACCTTGGCCGCCACGCCATCGCCCTCGCGCAGGAGACCCAGCAAGATGTGCTCGGTGCCCACATAGGTATGGTTCAATGCTTTGGCTTCTTTGGCAGCCAGAGCTAAAACCTTCTTCACCCGCGGAGTGTAGGGAATGTTTCCGCCCGACTTGGCCTCCCCGCCACCCCGCACCTCCTTCTCCACCTCCTGGCGAACCGTATCCAGATCCAGCCCCATCTTTTGGAGAACATTGACCGCAACACCCTGCCCCAGCTTGATCAGCCCAAGGAGCAGATGTTCGGTGCCAACGAAGTTATGGTTGAAGCGATCGGCCTCCTTGCGCGCCAGGGCGAGAACCTGCTGGGCGCGAGGGGTGAAGTTGTTGAGGGATTCTTCGCTCATGGTCTCAAAAGTGCCGGCGCAGCTGTGCGCCCGACGCCCCTAATCTGGTCACCGAAGCCACATACGTCAAAAGTTCTTCAGTATACCCCCAATTTTAACAGCCTTTACGAAACCTCTAGGACCGGAACGATTCAGTTGGGAGGAAAGGGATGGCGTCGCGGATTCTTTCGCAAGACGAGGCGAGAGCGAGGCGCGGGCCGATCGCAGGCCCGTAACGAGCGAACAACGAAGCTCTTGCGGAAGAAGACGCAGCCAGCACGACCGATCCAATTGAATCGTTCCGGCTAAGACCGGGAAGTTTTTCGACCGGCCCGGGCTCAGGCTCGGGGATGAGCCGCGGCATAGACGGCTTTCAAGCGTTCCACGGTGACATGGGTATAGACCTCGGTTGTCTTGAGGTTTTTGTGTCCCAGCAACTCTTGGACGGCCCGCAAGTCCGCCCCGTCCTCCAAGAGGTGGGTGGCAAAACTGTGGCGCAGTTTGTGGGGCGTCAGCGCGGGGTCCAGCCCAGCCTGGGCCAAATACCGCTTCAGGCGGGTCTGAACGCGGATGGGGCTCAACGGAACCCCACCGCGCCCCTGAAACACGGGATCTGAGGGTTTTTGCTGAGGTCCAATCCATCGCCAATAGGCCTCCAAGGCGGCCAGCGCCGGACCGCCGAAGGGAATCACCCGTTCCTTGCGCCCCTTGCCGAGGACCCGGAGCGTCTGGCCGTTGAGATCCACTTGATCGACCCGCAACCCGCAAACTTCGCTGACCCGCAGGCCCGCCGAATAAATTAATTCCAGGACCGCCGCATCTCTCAACCACTCCGTGGGATCGGGGGCTGAATCCGTATCGGCCGCGGATTGCAGGCGGCGGTGTTCCTCGAGGGGTGCCTGCAACAATCGCTCCATGTCGGGCACCGACAGAAACCGAGGCAATCGACGTTCCTCTTTCGGGACTCGCAAACCCCGAACCGGTTGCTCAACGACGGCTTTCTGCTGCAATAAGTGCCGGTAGAAGGTGCGCAGAGCACTCAACCGAAGGCGCACCGAAGCACGACCCAAGCGCTTTCGGCCCAACCAACGCAAGTACTGCCGAAAATGATCACGCGAAAGCGCGACCCAGTCTGGGGCGGCTCCTGCGGCCCCCCCCCGATGCCACTCCGAAAATTCCTCCAAAGCCTGCCGATAGTTGCGGACCGTGTAGTCAGAAGCCACCCGCACCGCCCCTAAATCGGCCAGAAAGCCCGATGCCAAGGGATCCAATGGAGAGGTCTCAGCCACGGCACGAGAGTAGGTACCTTTCGTGGATTTCGACACGCCAAAAAGGCACGCACGTAGGCCCGGTGCCCTCACCGGGCGTCTGTGGGGAACGGGGGAGCGCCGGGTCAGGGAACCCGGCCTGCAAGGAACGGGGTCAGGGAACGATTTTCGAATTGGGTTCAGCGGTATGATTATTGTCATCGCCTGCTGCTTCGGTATTTCCGCATCGAGGTTGAAAGGACCGTGGTCTCGGAGTCTTAAAAAAGGAACAAACCTCTATCGATCACGAATAGCGCGCCAATCCGACCACGCCCGCCACGGCCAGCACGCCTCCAATAAGGGATCGTCGGGTGGGGCGTTCCTGTTCTAACCAATAGGCCAGCGGAATGACGGCCAGCGGCACCATGGCGACCACCGGAAGCACCTGGGAAACCGGGTGCCGGGCCAACGCCCACTGGTAGCACGCCACCCCTAGCGTCGGACCGGCCAAGGCGTTGGCCAGAAGCCATCCACGCCCCTTCAAGAGAGCCGGGCCCAAGGGAACCGGAACGGAACGGAGACGGGCCGCTCCGTACCAGATTCCGCCCACCACCAAGCCGGCCAAGGCCCGCTGGAGGGTCACTGTCATGGGGTGCGCCTGCTCTCCGGCCAGTCTTGCCAATTCAAATCCCTGTCGACTCAGGACCGCTCCACCGGATTGTCCGAGTGCCGCCAGCAGTCCAAACCACACACCGGATTTCCACTCCACGCCCGCCCAGGCAGAGCCCCGCTGTGGCGCCAATGCCAAGAAGACACCCGACAAGATCGTCAAACCGGCCACCAACTGCACACCGGTGGGGACCTGCCCACGCCAGGCCCATTCCAGAAGCGCCCCGATGGGGGCCGCGAGGCATTGGGTCATGAGGGACGTCAGCCGAGAACCCAACCGGGGCAGTGCCAGAAAAACCCCCGCATCCCCAAGGCCATAGCCCACCACGCCACTCCACAGAAACCAGGACAAGGACGGACCGGAGAATCCGGAGCCCATCATGAGGACAAATGCCACCAACAGCAGGACAGCCAGGATTTGCCGGAAGAAATTCGCCGTCGCAGGCCCGAAGACGCCCACCGATTGACGAGCGCTCACCGATGAAACGGCGAAAAGCACCATGGCCAAGAGGGAAGGAATCATTTCACAGAAGGAGGGTTCTAAGACCGGACCAAAGACCGGACCAAAGACCGGCCAAGAACTCAGACCGCCCACCGACTCAAAGCAATTCTTGGGCGGCCGGAATCAACCGCTCCCGCAAACGCTGAACCGCCTGACCCATATTGCGTTTACCGAAAAGATGCGTGCCGGCCACGAAGACATTGGCACCGGCCCGGGCACATTCACGACCGGTGATGTCGTTGATGCCGCCATCGACCTGAATGCGAAACTTGAGGCCCATCTCACGACGCCAGGCCTCGAGCCGCTGGATCTTGGGAACACATTCTTCGATGAACGACTGCCCGCCAAATCCGGGATTCACCGTCATCACCAGCACCAAGTCCACCTGGGCCAAATAGGGACGAACCGACGTGATATTCGTCGGTGGATTCACAGCCAACCCCACTTGCTTGCCCATCGATCGGATGCGCCACAGGAGCGGATTGACCAAGTCGCCCAACTCCACATGTATGGTCATGGAATCAGCCCCGCCCTTCACGAACGGCTCAAGCAAGATCTCCGGCTTCGAGCACATTAGGTGAACGTCCAGGTGCCGCCGGAACACCTTGCGGACCGCCTTGGCCACCTCAGGCCCGAAGGAAATGTTTGGGACGAAGTGCCCATCCATGATGTCCAAATGCAACCACTCCGCACTCGAACGCTGGACGCGCGCTGCCTCATGGGCGAAGCGACCAAAATCCGAAGCCAGTAGAGAAGGGGCGATAATCATCGGGATGGCACGTTGGAAGAGATCTAGATTCGGGAGCCACGCACAGGTTTAGGCAACTCCGGGCAACTTCGGGCGGCAACCGAGTCCGGTGCTCAGAGCAGGTCCGCCTCGGTCAACGTCTTGAGGATCAACTCGCGCGTCGCTGTCGACGAGGGCACCAACGGCAGGCGCACTTCCTCGCCCATCATGCCCTTCAACGCCAACGCGGTCTTACACGGTGAGGGATTGGTCTCGACGAAGAGGTTCTTGAACAGCGGGTACAAGCGGGTGTGCAACTTCAGCGCCCCTTTGGCATCCCCGGCCGCAAACGCGCGCACCATCTTAGACACCTCGCGCGGCGCCACATTGGAGGCCACGCTGATGACGCCCTGAGCACCGACGCTCATGAACGGCAGCGTCAGCGAATCATCGCCGCTGACGATCTGAAATTTCGGTCCGCAGGCCGCTCGCAATTGGCTGACGCGGTCGCAAGAACCCCCTGCTTCTTTGATGCCGACGATATTCTTAAAGTCCGTCGCCAAGCGCTTAACGGTGTCGATACCGATCTCGATGCCGCAACGACCCGGGATACTGTAAAGCAAGATGGGCAACCGGGTGGATCGGGCGATGGCCGCGAAGTGCTGATAAACGCCCTCCTGCGTGGGCTTGTTGTAATACGGGGCCACCTGGAGCGAGCCATCCACTCCCAGCTTCTGGGCCTCTTGGGTCAGAAAGATAGCCTCTTGCGTAGAATTGCCACCCGTGCCCGCCAAGACCGGCAACTTGCCGCCCGAAAACTTCACGGCCAACTCGATGACCTTCAGGTGTTCATCATAATCCAGTGTCGGAGACTCACCGGTGGTTCCCATGGGCACGATCCCATCCACCCCGCCCTTAATCTGAGAGCGGACCAATTTCTCAAAGGCTGCTTCGTCCAATTCTCCATCGCGAAACGGGGTGACCAATGCCGTGAAAGTGCCAGTAAACATAGCCAAGGACGTAAAAATGGGGGAAACAGGGCCGTTTTGGAAGGGTGTTTTCGGCCGGATGCAATTCCTGCCTCAGGCATCGTTCGAATAACCTGTGCTGTTCCGTCAGGCGGGGCGACCCGGAAAGCGCTTCTCGAAGAGAGCATCTGTCCGCCGGGCCTTCCGCACGAGTTTTGGCAGGATGGATTTCCACTGCGCAGCCAGCCAACGGGGATGCTCTAAGCTTTCCAAGGCGTACCGGCCCGTGGCATCGGCCATTTTCAAATCGGCGATCAAGGTCGCTTCGTCCTGATTGTTGGCGATTCGAAGCACTTTGCCACTGGGATGCACGATCTTCGAGTCACCAGCCGACCATTTCCCCTGCCCTTGTGGGCCCACCGAATTGGCAAAGACATAGTACACCGCATTCTCGAAGGCGCGGACCGCCATGCCATCCCGCCCCCCACGCTTCTTGCGGGAAACCGCCAACGAATCCATCCCAGCATTCGGATGGAACACGATGCGGGCGCCGGCCATCGCGGAGATCCGAGGCAATTCGGGGTATCGTCGCTCATGGCAAATGAAGGTGGAGGCGGGGATGCCATCGAGTTCGAAGAGCGAAATATCCTCACCGGCTGAAAACCACTGACGGTCTGACTGGGTCAACTGGCACTTGGCATACGCATGCACCAACCGGCCGGATCGATTGAACACCAACAAGGCATTGTAAAGCCGTCCGCTGCGAAAGACCGGGCTCCCCACCAACAACTGCACCCGCAAATCGGCAGCCAGTTGGGAAATGGCGTTCAAGGCCTGATCCACCGCACTCGGCTTGAGGTTCCCGAAATCCATCGCATAGCCGGTCGTGGCGCATTCCGGGAACAGGACCGCATCCGCACCTTTCCGCGCCGCTGCAGTGGCGGCCCGCTCTATCTTGCCCAAATTGGCCGCCGTGGACTCGGCGAAGATCATTTGCACGGCTCCCACCCGGAAAACTCTGGTGGATTCAGAACTCGGAATATTCGGCGCAAGGTCTTGCATGGGAAATCGTTCGCAACCCTTCTCCAAGCGCCTCACGCAGGCCACCTCAAACCGGACACACTGAAGTCTGCCGGTCCCGGGACTTGAACCTCACCCTCCCGTTGACACGACAACGATCCGCGCACTCAACCCAGGAAAACCCGTTCCAACATCCACCGAGAACTTCGTTCTCAATGGTTGGGCCGGATGCGCTGGACCGGCTGTTCTTAAGAGCCATCCGGCCCACGCCGCAGCAACCGACGGCCCCAGTCGTCGAAGATCGCATAGCTGACCGGCGTGACCAGGAGCGTCAGCAACAGGCAGAGCATTTGACCGCCGATGATGACCTTGGCCATCGAGGCCCGCCCCGCCGCACCGGGACCCACGCCCAGCGCGATGGGAATCATCGACGCCACCAGCAACAACGTGGTCATGAGGATGGGTCGCAGTCGGACCTGATTGGCCTCGAGGATGGCCTCATCCCGAGGCACCCCCCGCTCTCGGAGCACCCGCGTGTAGTCGATTTGCATGATGCCGTTTTTCTTCACGATACCCACCAACATGAAGAGCCCGAAAATGGCATAAATATTGAGCTGCTCATTGATCAAGACCATCCAAGCCAACGCGAAGGGCAACGACAACGGAACCGCCAATAAGATCGAGATGGGATAGATGAAATGCTCGAACTGGGCCGCCAACACCATATACATGAAGATCACCGCCACCAGGAAGGCCATCAGGAAGTTGGTCAAGGTCTCCCTCAACTGCTTAGCACGACCGACCATTACCATCTGGTACTCCGGCGGAAGATCCATCCGGGCCACCACTCGCTCGACCTCCTGCACCGCCTCGCCCAGCGAATAAGTCCCCAGATTGGCCACCAATGTCACGCGGCGCTGACGCTGGAAACGGTCAATTTGATTGGGGCCACGAGCTTCTTCAAAACGAACAAAATTGCCCAAGGGCACCATCTCGGGCCGTGCCCCGGAAGCGCTGCTAGGACGAGTGCGGACGAACACCTGCTGCAACGCCTCGGCGGTCCCTCGGTGGGCGGCATCGGCCCGCAGCCACACGTCGTACTGTTCATCCTTCTCCTTAAACACTCCGATAATTTCTCCGCCCACCAAGGTTCGCAGCGTGGCCGCAATGTCGGTGATGTGCAGACCAAACTGGCTGGCCTTATCTCGATCGATGTGGACTTGCAGCTCGGGCTTTCGATTGGACAGGGTCGTATCGACATCGGACAGGCCTGGGTTTTGGCGCAATTCCTTAACCAGCGCCTCGGAGTAGGCCGTCAAGCGTTCCAAATCGGGCCCCACCAGGTTAAAGGACAACTCCGCACTGCGTCCGCCGCCACCGCCCAGAGGAGAAATAGCCCCCACTGAGGAGCGCACATCCGGATACCGCGCCACCACACCACGGGCCTTGGTCATCGCCTCCAATTGCCCCCAGCGGCGAGACGTACCCCTCAGTTGCTCAATCAGCCCGCCCAACTCCGGGAGACGACAGTAAATATTGGCTTGAGTCACATCTCCCTCGCCCTTGCCCACCCGGCCGCTGACCGGTCCCACCGTGACCAAGGTATCGGTGATGGCCACCTGGTTTTCGATGCGGAGGGCCTTAAGCTGTAGTTCCACCTCAGCGGTCAGTGCAGCCGCCTGTTCTATGCCACTGCCTTCCGGAAGCGTGAGGTTGACCTCGAACTCACTGGAGTCATCCATGGGCATGAAGGTGAACCGACTGGCCTTGAGCAGCGGCCAGATGGAGACCATACAGGCCAGGCTCAACGACATAATCACCCACCGGTGGTGCAGACTCCACCGAAGCACGACCAAGTACTGGTGGCCGATCCACATCATCCAAGGCCCGCCGTGGGCTTTCTTCAGGCGATCGGCCTCGTCGCGGGATCTGCGCAAAAAGCGGGCCGCCAGCATCGGCGTGAGCGTGAAACTCACGAAGAGCGACACGAGGATAGCGAAGGCCACCGTGACCCCGTAACTGCTGAAGAACATACCCGTGCGGCCCTTCATGAAGGCCAGCGGCAAGAAGATCACCACCAGCGACAACGTGGTCGCCAACACCGCCAACGCGATCTCGCGGGTGCCCTGACGGGCCGCCTCCAGCGGGCCCAACCCATGCTCTTCCATGGTCCGATAGATGTTTTCCAAGACCACGATCGCATCATCGATCACCACGCCGACGGCGAAGGTCAGCGCGAGCATGGTGGAATTGTTAATGGTGTACCCCATGACCCGCATGAGAGCGAAGGTCGCAACAATGGAGGTCGGTATGGCGATGCTCGCGATGACGGTGCTGCGCCAATCGTGCATGAACGCAAAAACCGTCAAGGCCACCAGCCCCATGCCCAGCACCAGGTGGAAGGAAATCTCACCCAAATTGCGTCGGATAAAGCGCGACTGATCGCGGATGACCGTCAGCGTGACATCCGGCGGGAGCACCGATTTCAACTCGTCCATCCGAGCCATCAAAGCATCGATCAGCCGCACGGTGTTGGATCCGCTCTGCTTACGAACCACCAGTGTGATCGAGTTGGTACCATTCAGCCGGGACAACGTCCGAGGCTCCTCGATGTCATCGGTGACTCTGGCCACCTGACCGAGGTAAATGGGCTGTCCACCTGGATCGGCGATGATGAGACGCTCGAAGGAAGCCACTGTCTCCATCCGGCCCAGAGTTCTCAGCACCCACTCGCGGCCGGACTGCTGCACCCGGCCACCGGGGATTTCCACGTTCTGCTCCATCAAGGCCTTACGGACATCACCGATATCGAGGCCGAACTGGCGGAGGCGATCGGGATCCACGGCCACCTGCACCGCCCGCACCCGCGATCCGATCAATTGGATCGCCCCAACATCCTGCACGGTTTCCAAGTTCTCCTTGAGACGCCGATCCACCAGAAAGGTCAACTCCTTGAGGTCCCGGGGCGAGCTGACTGCCACCGAGAACACCGGGGTCGCATCCACCTCGAACTTGTCCACGATGGGCGTCTCCGTACCCGGGGGGAGTCGCGACAGGATCGAGTTGACCTTGTCCCGAACGTCTTGGGCGGCCAGGTCTCGATTACGCTCTAAGAAGAACTGCGCCGTGATCGAAGACACCCCTTCCCGGCTGGAAGAACTCAGCTCCTCAATGCCTTCCACGGTATTGATGATTTCCTCCATTGGCTGAGTGATGCCGGTCTCGATCTCCTCGGGCGAGGCCCCGCGCAAGGTGGTGCTGACGGTGATAATGGGCAGCTCCACATTGGGAATTTGCTCGACCCCCAACTCCCGGTACGCAAACCACCCCACAACGATCAA
>CAINWP010000197.1 GCA_903854475.1 uncultured Verrucomicrobiota bacterium | reverse complement strand
TGTCCTCGGGCGGAGTCCAACTGCAGATGAGCGGCCAGCCAGTTCTTCAACTGCCCGAAGCCCTAGGAACGGTCGCAGCCGACCGCGTGAGCGTCTTGTACAACAGCACAAGTACCTCTGTGGACACACGTCTGACGGTGGGTTCTGTCTCGGCACCCCTTACTGTTCCCGCCAATAAGGCGATCGTCTCCGTTCGTGGGTTCAGCGCTAACATCGCAAACTTCGTCACCCTGTCGGGCAACCTCGACCTCCAGAAGGATTCAGCCGGTCGATTGGTCGCGGTTGGACAAGGCATCGGGGCCGCCTTGACGGCGGGTTCCGCTTACATTCGGGCAGAGGGTGCCGAATTCGGGTTGAGAGCTGCCAACGGAGCCATGACGTTCGAGGTCTCCAAGGGACGCCTCGAGGCGGGGATGCCTGGTTTTGCGGAGATCACCACTTCTGGGTTCCGTATCCAGTACAACAACGCTTCGGCTCCGGCGGTTGAGGCCGGTTCCAAGGTTGAGATCGGTGACCGAAGCTACACCTTCGAGCAGGCGATCTCTTCGGGTGTGATGGCGTTTTCGGTGACCGGGTTCAGTGCGACTGTCGGTGGATTCGGGCTAATCGGCGGTGATTTCGGCTTCAAGAAGTCCGGTGACGACTTAGAGGTGGTAAGCGACAATGCCTTTGCCAAGGTGACCGCGGGTTCTGTGGAGGTGGGGGTGAGCAACGGTTCGTTGGCCCTGCTGTTGCCAGGCACCGGTGGACTGGTGTTCCAGGCGAGCGGATCCCCCAGGATTGTCCTCCCCGCGGTGTTCGGTACGATCCAAGTCGAGAATGTATCAGTGCTGTACAACAGCACCGCAACAGCGCGAGACGGATTGGTCCTCTCGGTCAACGGTTTGAGCGCGCCCTTAAATGTTCAGGCCAACACGTCTGCCGTTCTGGTGAGAGGCTTCGATGCAGGGTTGACCGACTTTGTTCGGATCCGTGGCAATTTGGCTTTCCAGAAGCAAGTCGACTCGATCGCGGTGGTCGGCAGTGGCATCGAGGCGATGCTGACCTCCGGCGACTACCAGGTTGGTGTCACAGGTGGTGCCTTCGGCATGCTGTTGCCGTCGACCGGAGGGGTCATCCTGCAGGTGAACGGCACCCCGGTGGTTCAGTTGCCCGGCGCTCTGGCTGAGGTTTCGATGACCAAGGTGAGTGTTTACTATAACTCGACCGCGTTCTCCGTGAAGCAATCCCTAACGGTGGGAATGATCAGCGCTTTCCTCGATGTTTCGGCTAACACCATGGCGGTGGCTGTCGAAGGATTCCAGACGGTGATCGGCGGGTCGGTCCGGTTGTTCGGCGACTTTGGATTCCAGAAGCGCGAAAATGACCTGAGCATCGTGGTGGTAGGTGCGGAGGCCAGCCTGACGGCGGGCAACTTCGAGGTCGGCATCCGCAACGCCACCCTCGGGGCCTTGGTGAAGCCGAATGGAACGATCGTTTTGCAGGCCAAGGGCACGCCCTACATGAACCTCCCAGCGGCCGTCACCTCGGTGATCGACCTGCAAATTGCGGACCTGGGCGTTTCCTACAACACCACGGGAGAAGCCGTGGACCAGACGTTGATTTCCGGAACCTTGAGAGTGCCCCTAAGGGTGAATCAGGGTGGTTCTGTCGACCCGTATTTCTCTGTGGATGGTTCAGTTTCCCTGACCATCGCTGGCTTCATCAAGGTGTCCGGAAACTTCGGTTTCGCCCGGAAAATCGACCTAGCTTCAGGCCAGACTAAGATGCTTATCGGGGCGTCCGAGGTGGTGGGCAGCGCCGGCACCGATGAGTTCCAGCTCACGAACGGCGATCTTGGGATTATACTGTTCGAGGACACAGCCTCGGGCAAGTCCCTGGGTTATGCGCTGGACGGATCGATTCGAGGCAACGCTAACTTGGGTGGTCTGTCGGCCGCAGCCACGGTCCGGGTCCGTCGGAACACCACCACCTTTGCGGTAAATGAATTGGTTCCGGTGCAGACCTGGACGGTTCCGGTGGTCTTTGGTGCGGAGGAGACTGCGAAGGCGGATCATACCGCTTACAGTTCCATTTCGGTCGACGATGCGGTCATCACGCTGGGCAATATTACGGTTCGTGGATCTTACAAGTCGATGCCGTCTGGGCCCTTGGGCGAGAGTGTCACTGAGATCACCAAAGCAGAGCTCGTCTTCGGCGATCCAGCGCTCCTGAGCATCCGAGCCGATACGGTCACCTACAAGGAGTACAAGAAGCCGGTGACGTTGGGTGGTGTCAAATACGGTTCAGGCGTGAAGCAGATTTTGGTGTTGGGCGGTCGGATCGAGCTGGGTGATTCGCTGACCCTTTTCGGAAACTTCGACATCGTCCTAGGGTCTGGTGCCGGGGATTCGGCCCTGACCCGGGTGGGTTTCGCCAACCTCGGACTCAGCGTCCAGAAAGATACCGAGACCCTGATTCGGGTCGCGGGTGACGGCCAATTCCATTACGGCGGGAGCGACGGATTCCAGTTGGATCGCTTCAAGGTGACCAGCTTCGACCTGTTCCCGTCCAAACAGACAGCCCAGACAGAGTTTTCTAACAACAACGCTCCCACCATCCCCGACATCACCACGGGTCCGGTCGGCGGGTTGGATGGCGGAGGGTATGAACTCGAGGAGTCGAAACCGAACCTACCGAAGGTGATCAAACTGGGCCCAGTGAGCCTCTTGAATCCGACCGTCAAGGTGGGGGGACTCGGGATGTCCTTTACCGAGGATTTTAAGGTCAAACTCACAGTTTCGGTGACCGTCGGCGTGACCAGCGGTGAGGTTGAGCTCACAGGGTTCACCGCCGCGATCACTGATAGTGATGATGCCGACGAGTATGGCATCGCCGGTACCGTGGGGATTAGTGTCTACCTCGATCCTTCCAAGAGCTTTGCACCTTCGGGTGTAGGATTGGGTGGATTCAATCTTCAGGTGGATACACTTAACCTGAAGGCCGGTGATTACCTTTCGTTCACTTCGACGGGCATCGCTTTCGATCCGGGCGTGGCTCCGACCGCCCGCTTGCTCGCCATCGGCAGCGCAGCGGTGTCGGTGAAGGCAGGCCCGGTCAACCTGAAGGGTAGTGCTACCGAATTCGGCATCTTGGGTGATGGGTCGATCTACACCGGCGACAATTTCGCCATCACCCTGAGCGTTGGCTCGGGTGACACAGGCGGCCTAGGCCTCCCGTCGTGGTTGCCGCTTGAGAGCTTGGCCGTCGCCCTCCAATGGCAGGGCGGCAATTTCCGGACCAATCCGGGCAATTTCAGAATCATCATTGACGCTCAGGTTAAGGGGATCGAGGGACTTCCGTCGTTGCAGGTGTCCGGTGGCTTCCGCGGGCTCACCATCGATGTAGGGCTTCTGGCCCAGGGTGCCTTCCCGATCATCGGCATCGATGCGTTCAATGTCAGTGTCTCGGGCTCGATCAGTGGCTTTGGGGTGAAGGCTGGCCTCGTGATGGGGGTCCTGAAGATGGACAAGGACTTCAATCCGATTGAGTCCACGGATCTGGTGACCCCAGTCGCCAATCGAGCGATGTATGCCGGGTTGATCGGCGGGCTTACCATCCCGGGTCTGGGTAAGGTCAGTTTCCGCATGGGTCTCAGCAACTTTGGACCCTTGTCTATCTTCGTGGCGGCCGATGTGCCGTTGCTCATCGAGCCGACTTCGGGCCTCACACTGAGCAACTTCAGCGCAGGCATTGATTTTGGAGCCACCTTCTCAGCTCCGACCTTCTACGTGAAGGATGCCAATGGGGATCCTGTGATCGATCCGTCGACCGGTTCACCTAAAATCGATGTCAAGCAGACAGCCTTCAACCTTCGTAGTGTGGCGGCGGACAGCACACCGGACACCCTGACGGATGTTAAGTGGGAGGCGGGTTTGCGCAGTCAGATTTCATCGATGATGAAGAAGGGTAACGGCACAGTGAGTTTTGCCGGCCTCTTCGAGAACATGGTGATTCGGGGCGGCGCGCGGCTCTTCAGTACCTATGTCTCAGAAGAAGCCTTTAGCGCCGATGTGGACTTGCAGATCGACGTGACCGGAAAGATCCTGCTGACCGGTACGGCCACTTTTGGTGGAGAGAAGTACGGACTCCGCGTCGCAGCCTATTTCTTCGGTGATCTGTCACAGATCTCCTCCGGGAATGCCCGGATGATCTTCCTGTTGGATCTGCCCGGTCAGCCTCTCCGCGACATCGCCGGAGTGAGCTTGTACGGACTGTTCGATCTAGCGCTGGTGGACACTCTGGGTCATCGCATCACCCAAGAACGCCTTCAGGAGAAGTATTACACCGATGCCAACGCCCGTGAGGAGTTCACCGGTGACGGCACAGTTAAGAGCTACCCTCTGGAGAATATCGTCTCCAAGAACGCTCCGATTACCGTGACGGTGGGTGGCAAGGCGTTGGCCACCACGGCTTATCAAATCACAGGTGGCACTCGCCTGGTGTTGGACACCGCGGCAGGCGAGGGCGAGGTAGTGGTTATCAACTACTCCTACAAGACTCCGTATCGCGACCCTGCCACCGGCAAGTTGGCGGCCAATCCCTTGGCCACGGTTCCGGAACCGGCGGGTTTCCAAATCTTGATCGCCGGCGGAGTCCGCGCCGACTTCTTGGGAGATTTATTATTCATCGAGTTGAGCGGTCAAGTGGTGATGACTTTGATCGCGACCCCTGATTTGGTGAGCTTCACTCTGAATGCTTCGGCCGATCTCGAGGTCTCCAAGTTGGGAGTTCTCGGAGTCGCTGTCGGCCAATTGACGATCCGGGTGCAACCACCGACTTTGATTCAAATCCTCGATCCTCGCGAAATTGAGATCTTTGGTGCGTTGCGTCTGAGCACCGGCGATGGCTTGAAGTCTTTGGAGCAATATGGATTGGTGGCCCAAGCTCAGATGACATTGGTGGTGAACACCACCGATTCGGTGAAGCCGGTGGATTTCCAATTAGCGGCGAAGCCGCAGGCCAGTACGGAGGATACCTTCAACCGACTGGCGGGTGATTCTGGTCTCCTGTTGCTGACTCATTCCATTACGGATGGATCGCCTGTGGAGGTTCGCTTGGGCAGCACGCTGCTAAAGGAATCGTCCGATGGTGGTAAGACCGGTGATTACATTCTGGATCGGTACAACTCGGTGGTCCGTTTGGTCGGGCCGATCACCCAGAGCGCAACGTACAAAGTGCTTTATGGTTCTAAGGACTATCTGGATGTGCATTTCCAAGTGGCACCCAAGTCCTTGAGCTTGATGGCGACTGGTATGTTGGCTTTCGGGACGGGTTCTACGGAGTATTTCCGCCTCGAGGGCGGCTTTGCGGTCCGCATCGACTCCAATGGTTTCGGTCTGATGGGCGCTGGTAACTTGAGAATTGGCTCTCGTGAAGCTCCGCTCTTGGACTTGTCGGTCAATGTATTCCTGTTCTTGGGCTCAGATGGCGGGACCTTGGGCTTCGCTGGCATGTTCCAAGCGTCTGCGGGGTCGAGCGCTATCCCGGGCGTCACCTTCAAGGCGAGCTTGCTGGTGGTCATCAACACCTTCGGACACGACATCGTGTTCACGATTCCCCAGACGGATCCGGCATTCCCGACCATTCGGGATGAGAAGGGACGAAACATGGAGACGGCCGGGACTCAGAAGGTCGCCGTTCTCAATGCCGATGGTACCCAGCAGGTCGATAGTTCAGGACAGCCCTTGTCGACCAACGTGGTTGTGCGCCAGGTGACCATCACGGGTGGGCCACGGAAGCAAGACGGTAGCATCATGAGCAGCGAACCCTACCTTCAGGTGCGCGCCTCCGGTGAGTTGAACTTGACCGATGCGTTTGTGGTGCGGGGATCCTTCGGCTTCCTGCTGACGGTCTCGAAGTTCGAGGTGTCTTTCGATGGTTTGATGAAATTAGGGCCGCTGGGTGAGGCCTCGACGGCTGGGTTCCTGCGAATTGGTTCCTCGGGGGTTTACGGAGCCTTCGAGTTGAAGGTGAGCAGCAGCTTCGGCGCTTCGGTCGGTCTCAGCATCAATGCCTCCGTAGTGATGGAGATCAACACTACGGCCAGTGTTCAGACAGTCTATATGGGCACATCTCCCCGCACCGTTGCCCGGGGCGCGCTCGTCCGTATAGTGGGTAGCTTCTCGTTCTTGGGAGTCCTCGATGCGGACGGGTACCTGTTGCTGCAGTACGACACCGCCGCTGGTCGCTTCACAATGGTGGGATCTCTGATGGTCAACGTGGCTCAGTTGATCAAATCCAACGTGTCGGTGACCATCATCGTGGATTCGAGTGGTCTGGTGCTCATCGCGGATGTAAACGTGAATGCCAGTATCTTTGGGATCGCCAACATCAGTGCGGTTGGAAAGCTCAACGTCAACACCCGTGCCACTCAGTACACCACGGCCAATGGCAAGGAAGTGCTAGCCGCCAAGAGTGTGTACCTCAAGTTGTCGGGTTCCCTGGAAATCATGGGAATCTTCAGTTTGAACGTCTCCGTGACCGTTCAGATGGGAGGGACCTTCGTTCGACCGTCTAGTGCGATTGGTGGAGGCATCGCCTCGTCGGTGGCTTTGAAACAGGGTGAATGGGCCTTCAGCTTCACGGGCACTAGCAGTTTCTTGGGAATCGCTACCTTGAGTCTATCGGGTTGGCTGCAGTCCAACGGTTCGTTTGGTATCGCCATGAAGGGGAGTGTGGACGTCGGAAATAATTGGTTGGGATTCCGGGGCAGCCTTTCCGGTGTTGTCTATTTTGATTCGGTCACCGGTGTCTTCGGATTCGGTGCCAGCGTCACAGCCAGTTTCGTTGTACTCGGCTTCGAATTCGGCCTCCCAACGTTGAGCGTCGCTTACGATTCCGCCTCCGGTAAGCTGACACTGCGTGCACAAAAGGAGAGGAAGTGGGCTCCCGACACCGATAAAACCTTCGACTTGGGAACTTTCCGGCGGCCCGTCAAAGGAGTGGATCCGTCCACACTCCCGGTGCCGACCCTGCTCGATTCAACCGGTAAGGTAGTGAACCATGGCGCTCAATTGGGTTCGGACGGCACGTTTGTCTTGGATATGACCAAGGATTCGGAGGCCAATCCTACTTATACGATTCGACCGGTGAGTTCTGCGGTGCCGGGTTCATCCTCCGAATCCATTGATGTCTTGTACGACGGTCGTGTGACTCGGATCAACGGGGTGCGGAAGATTCAGGTCAAGGGTGCCTCTGAGAATGCTACGGTGAACATCCTGAGCGGCGTTCAGTCTCAGGTGGTCATCAACGATACCGGCGGCAAAAACATGTACTCGGTGGCGGGCGGCAGCACGACCTTGATGAATCAAATCACGACCGGCTCGGGCAACGACACCATCATGGTGAGAGATGCCGGAACCGGCGTACGGTTCACGCTGAACGCCGGGGATGGAGTGAACACCGTCATGGGTACGGGCAATGCCGACGTGATCACTGGGGGCAAGGGCACCGACTACATCACCGGCGGTGGTGGTGACGATGTCATCACCCTGGGTTCGGGTATCTCCTATGTGGCTGGCGACGATGCCGTGTTCGAGATGAGCACTGATGGATTGAAGTTGGTTCGGTTCGCCTCGTTGGATATTTCCCGCGGCAACGACACGATCACATCCACGGGTGGAACGGCTTACATCTTGGGTGGTGATGGCGATGACGTGATCACCACGGGAGCCGGTAATGACATCCTCGTCGGCGATGAGGGCGTAATAACCTTCGGCACCGATGGGGTGATCACTTCTGTGGCTTCCCTGAATCCGAAGAACTTCGGAAAAGACCGCATCAGTGCGGGAGGCGGCAAGAATGTGATCATTGCCGGCGGCGGCACCGATACCGTGACCCTTGGGGTCGGTGAGTCGGTGGTGGTGGGGAATGTTGGTACGGTGACCTTCGCCGGGGCGAACCTCACTCCTTCGAAGCTGACAGGTCACGGGAGTGTCACGATCGCAGTCGCTTCAGGATCAGCCACCGTGGACGAGTCGACCCGGACCGACGCTCTGACGGTGAGTGCCACGGGTAACCTCAGTCTGTCCAACGTGACAACGGCGGACGCAACCTCGGTGATCTCTCTGCAGTCCACTAGCGGCACTGTGACTGTGACCGCAGCCTCCGGATCCGCGGGCCTCATCGAAATCTTGGCTTCCGGTTCCATCCAAGTGAGCGATATCCGCGGAGGGGTCCGCTTGGCCAAGGTGGAGAGTTTGAACGGCGGAGTGGAGGTTTCTGGCACCGGCGATCTTTGGTTGGATCTGGTTCGCGGTCGCAATGCAGCGATGACCTTGAAGGCGACGGGCGACCTGCGCATCGGTCTAGCTCAGGCGACGGGAGCGACGCTGACGGCCACTGCCGGCGGGCGTATCGAGGAAATCGGCAGCGACTCTAGTGCCGACCTCATCGCCAAGGCAGCCATCTTGAAGGCGGCAGCGGGCATTGGTTCTCTGGGAGCTCTGGAGACCTTGGTGCAAAGCCTCACGATGGCGACGGATGCAGGGATCCTGCAGGTGTTGAACCAGTCGGATCTGACCCTGATTTCGGCGGTGAACTCGGCGGCCAATGGCGGTCAGATCCTGGTGTCGGTGCAAGACGGCGATCTTCGGGCCACCGATGTCCGAGCTCTAGGCCTCGGTGCCTCGGTCCAATTGCAAACGCTGGGTTCGGGAGACATCCGTCCGGGTTACGTTTCAGCCGATCGTGGAGACGTACTGCTGAAGGCTGCTGGCTTCATCGAGGCGCTGATGGCCAAGGATGACGCTCATGTCGTGGGCGCTCGCGTGAAGCTGGAAGCTGCGGCCGTCGGCAATGAGGGCCCTGTGAATGTGGTGGAGCTGACTGGTGGGCTGAAGTCGCTCACCGGCCTGCCAGATCTACGGACTTTGGCCGGCACCGGTTGGACGCAACGTACTTACAACGGTCTCACGGGAACGAGCTCCACCCTTCGTCAGAGCAACCTGCTGACGCGCATCTCCACCACCCCGGCCGGCGACAGCGTGCGGTTGTGGCAGACGGGACTAGCGATTCCGACTACAAAGGCGGCCGACAATTTCGGGTCCGTGGCTTCTGGTTGGATTCTAGCCTCGGAGGCCGGGAATTACCATTTCTGGACCGTTGGAGACGAGGCTGTGCAGTTGTGGATCTACGGTTTGGATGGTCAACCTTTGGGTGGGACGGCAGTAGCCCAAACGACGTCATCGTCGGATCGCGACAAATGGAGCCAGGCGACCCGTTCTGCGGCGGTAGCGCTCCAGGCCAACACTTACTATCGGGTGGAGGTGCGGTTCGTGGAGTTGACGGGCAGCGAGTTCTTCCAAGTGGGCTATGCCAAGGCCGGGGCGACAGCACCGACAACCCCGCAAGCGATCTTGGGGTCCACAAAGCCCATCACCACGGGTGCGAAAACTCCGCTGTTGTTGGTGCCCGATTTCGCAGGTCAGGCCGTCACCGTGACACTCAGCGCCGGAGTGGGTGGCCTGATCGATGCGGGTCGCGTGGCCGCCAAGGACAGCTCTGCGACGGTGGGTTCGGCGAGCGTTCCCAATCTGACCATCCAAGGAGATCGCACGGATACCGTGACGTTGATTGGTTCGATGTCTGATATTCAGACATACCTCCAGACCGACGGCAATTTGCGGTATTCCGTGGTCAACGACTCCTGGCTCAAGGTGAGCCTGACCAGCGCACGCCTGGCCACGACGACCGATGGCGTGAATTTCACTACGACCGCGTATACGGCCGAGTCGGTTGAAGCCGTTCGCTTGGTGGCGAGCGTGGCGTCTGGCACGGGCACCAATTCGGTGGCGGCTGCTGTAAATAACGGAGCGACGGCGACTTCTTATGAACCCGCTGCAGCGACTGTGAAGTTTGCCTCAAATAACGACTCCAATTGGATGACAGGGAATGCCTACCGCGTGGCCACGGCTGCGGCGCTGCCGGGGGATCAGGCGTTCGTCGGTCCAATTGAGCAGAGGGCAGCGGCCTCCGTTTCCCGGTGGCTGTCTGTGGTTGGCGGTGAAGGCTCCGTGGGGACTGCCTCGGTAGTGGGCCTTAACTTGGAGGAG
>CAINWP010000196.1 GCA_903854475.1 uncultured Verrucomicrobiota bacterium | reverse complement strand
GACGCGGCGCTTTCGGAGAAATCGCCCTACCTCGGAAACGCTTGGGTGAGGTGGAGTTTGCCGCGGGATTCCGGGATGCAGCCCGATGAGCCTCCGAGTCCGATCCTGCTCCGAGGTAGGGACCGATCTCCGAGCGGTCCGGTTCTGCGGCGTTTCGATCTCTGCGGCGGTCCGTATCTGTTTTGGCTGTCCGGAAGGATGGACTTTCCGATGCCAATAGCCCTTCGGTTAAGATAAGATTTCACGCCTTCCGATGAAGTTTGTTTCAACGTTATGGCTCCTCGCGCTGTGTGCGGGGTTAGGATGTTCACAGGAGGCTCCCGTCTCGCGTGCGCCGAAGGCTCCGGTGCCCATTCCGGTGACTGTGGCCCCGGTGGTGATCCAGTCGGTGGACCGCACCTTGCCCATCGTCGGCACGCTGTACGCCAAAGATTCGGCCCTGGTTTCTGCGGAGGTGGAAGGCAAGTTAGAGCGCACGCTCGTCGAGTTCGGAGACCGGGTGAAGGCAGGTCAGGAGTTGGCTAGGATCGACACCGATTCCTACACGGCGTTGGCTCATCAGGCCAAGGCACGGGTGGAGCAATCGAGGGCCCTGGCACATGGGGCCGAACAGGAACTCCATCGACAACAAGTACTGCTCAAAACCGGTATCGCCGCTCCGGCAGATTTGGATGGAGCCGAGGCTCAAGCCGACCAGACTCGCGCTGCGTTGAAGGCGGCGGAGGCGACCTTGGCCGTGGCCCAGTTGAATGTCGACCGCAGTCGGATTCGCGCTCCGTTTGATGCGGCTGTGGCCGATCGGATTGCTTCGGCTGGGGACTTTGTGCGTCCCGGTTCACCGCTTTTCCGCATGGTCAATGATGGGGTCTTGAAGTTCATCGCGCAGGCCCCGGAAAGCTTCGGCCCTCAGGTGGTGCGCGATCTGCCTGTGGTGTTTTCCGTGGATGCCTATCCTGGCCGGCGTTTTGAAGGTCAGGTGTTCCTCATTAGCCCCCAGGTCAATCTCACCACCCGAATGTTTGATTTCGGTGCCTTGGTTCCCAATGTCGAACGACTGCTCAAGGCGGGCACTTTTGCTCGGGGAGAATTGGTTCTGGAGCGGGCCGTCCCGACCCGCGTGGTCCCTGTGGTTTCGGTGCTTTCCTCGTCGGGAGTCTCTCGGGTGTTCATCGTCAAGGAGGGGGCTGCCCAATCGCGGGTGGTGAAGACGGGCCGGGTCTTGGGTGATCGGTTCGAGATTGTGTCGGGTCTTTCCGAGGGAGAATCGGTCGTCACCAGCGGTCATTTAAAATTGGCCGACGGCATGGTGGTGGAGGTTCGGCGATGAGTGCTTCAACGGGTACCGACGGGACTCCCCGTCCACAACCCAAAGAACAGGTTTCGAGGGGCGGGTTGGCCGATATCTGCATCCGGCGGCCAGTTTTCGCCACGATGCTCAACGTCTTGTTGATCGTTGTGGGGTGGTTTGCGTACCGGGAGTTGGGGGTCGAGCAAATTCCCAATGTGGAGCTGCCCATTATCACCGTCAGCACCACCTTGCGCGGGGCCTCGCCCGAGGAGATCGAAACGGGCATCACTCAGCCGATGGAGGAGATCATCAACACCGTGGAAGGCATTGAGGAACTGAGTTCCTCCAGCCGGGAAGGGGTGTCTTCGATCACGGCGCAGTTCTTCTTAGAGCGTAATCGAGACCTGGCCGCCCAAGACGTCCGGGACAAGGTAAACTCGATCCTCTCGCGACTCCCCCCGGGTACGGAGATGCCCATCGTCGACAAGTTCGAGGTGGATGCGACCCCGGTTTTTTCGATAGCAGTCAGCTCGCCCCTGGACCTCAAGGAGTTGACCTTCTTGGTGGACCGCCGTCTGAAGGACAACTTGGAAACCGTGCAGGATGTTGGGG
>CAINWP010000195.1 GCA_903854475.1 uncultured Verrucomicrobiota bacterium | reverse complement strand
GGTGATCGTCGGGCGGTCACTGGGTTTTGCATTGGCGTTGCGGGCGCCGGAATGCAGGTCCGCGATAATCTTCTGCACAGCCGAGGCATCGGCATGTTTGAGGGGATAGATGCGAACGGTGCTCAGGCCGGAAGCATCGGGAATGTCGAGTTGGTTCAGCAGTTCCTCGATCAGGGGGAGGGTGTCCGCACGGGCAGCCACGATGAGGGCTCCGACGTTGTCATCGGCCTGGAGGGTGAGTGCGGTGCGTGTCTTGGCCTGCTCGGTGGAGACGGCTTTGCCACCGTCACGTCGGGTCTGAAGACGACTGACGTAGTTGTTGAGTCCTTCAGTTCCTGGGACCGCCGGGCCCTCGGTGAACACCGATTGGAGCATGGGCAACAAACGGGACGGGGTTGCGTACTTCACCCGGAATACTTTTACCTCGGTGACAGCAGCATCCCATTGCTTATCCAGGTCCTTGATGAGTTTTCTGGCCAGTTCAATGGAATCCTTCCGACCTGACAGGATCAATGCATTGAGTCGGGCATCTGGGGTGACATTCAGCGGGCTGGCTAAGGCGCGGGCCGATCCGGCCTCAGGCTTGCCGGGGCCATCTTGCCGGGTCCCGAGCTTGGCTCCCTGAGCAAAGATGGCCGTCAAATTCTGCCCTGTGGTGCGGGCATCTGCGTGAAGCAAGGCCACGACAGCGAAGTCGGCCGCCTCCGCTGAGCCAATTTGGTCGAGCATCTCGACGACCTTGGCGAGGGCCTCGAGGTTTTTTGCAGTGGAAGTGATGAGCAAGCGATTGCCGTCGCTGGGGTCGGCCGTGATCTTGATGGGACGTTGCAAGTCGAGGGCGACAGAGTCTCCAGAGTCGCTGCGGATGTTGAGCTTGCGGACCTGTTCCTGGAGTTCGCGCGCTTCAGAACCCGCCTCGCCTGCCGCCCCCGGACGGAGCAGGTTTTGGAGGGTGGTGGCCATAGCGGGTGCTGCACTCTGCTTGAGGGTGAAGACCCGGACCTCGGCCTCGGCATCCTCACTGGGCGTATCGAGTGTCTTGATCATCTTTTCCACCTGAGCGATCAGGGGTTCACGAGCGACGACCAATAACCCTTTGGAACGACCGTAAGGCAGGACCGTTAAAAGATCGCCCGGATGCTGAGCGCTGAGTTGCTGCACGAGTTGCTGGACCAATGGGGTGATCTTGGCCGGCGGGGTGTGAGTGAGAGTAATGAGGCGGTGGGACAGGTCGGCCGCGGGGTTGGCGGTATCCAGCTGTTTGACCAGCGTTTCAATGATGGAAAAATCTTTGGCGGAGGCTCGCACCAGGAGGCTTCGGGAGCGGGGTTCTGGTACGACCGTGAAGCGGGGAGGGCGCTGACTTTGCTGGGGTTGGGGCTGGGGTTGATCACCACCCCGCCCGCCGCCGGGACGAAAGACATTGTTCAGGGTTCGGGCCATGACGACGGGGTCGGCCTGTGTCAGCGCGAGGATGCGCAGATCGCTCTCACCCGAGGAGGCCTTCCACGAGAGGTCGATAATCATGCGGTTGATCCGATCCAGTTCTGGCGCTGGGCCCGAGAGAATTAATGCGTTGGCATTCCGGTCCAGGGCCACGGTGACTTCGGACACCTTAGTGGGATTGTTGGTCTTGGTTCGATCCAGAGCCGGCAAGCGATTCACCAGTTTGAGCGAGGTCCCATACATCTGCGGATAGATGTTGGTCAGCATGCCGATCATTTGATCCACGGGGACGTCCTCCACGGTCATGAGCCGAACCTGAAGGCTGTTGTCTTGGGCGGAGGTGTCGAGCCGCTGGATCAGGTCTTGGATTTGCGGCATGTCGGAACGCCGGGCGATCACCGTCAGCGTATTGGCCTCGCGATCCACCTCCAGGACGGGTTGTTCTCCCCGGGGTCGGTCTTCATAGACAGCGGCCACTTTCATGCGGATATCGGCGGCGCGTGCGTTCTGCAGCCAGACAAACTGTACGTCGCGATCGGAACGCTCTGGTGCCTTATCCAACGTGGGAAGCAGTTGCTCGATGAGCTTGAAGTGGGTGGCCGATGCCGTAATGAGCAGGCTGTTGGAGCGTGGATCGATGGCGATGGCCGGTTGGGCGCGTGAACCAAACCCGCGGCGTTCGAGTCGGCTGCTAACATTGGCCAGCAATTGCAAGAGCACCGGCTGGATGTCCGTGGCGTTGGCGCTGTTGAGCTTGTAAATGCGGACTTCGACTTCGCCGGTGGCACTTTCAGCGTCCAGTTCCTTGACCAGCTTCATGACCTCTTGGACGGCCTCGCCGGGTCCATTGAGCAGCAAGGCATTGGCCCCAGTAACCGGAGTGATGCTGACCCGGCGCAGCTTGGCGTCGGTGCCCTTACCGGCGATGGCCTTACTCACCGATTCGGCCACCGTTTCGGCCACCGTCTTGCGCAGCAGTACGGTCTGGATGACTGAAGACCCACCCGGATCTGAGACATCCACCGATTGAATCACCGATTGTACTCGCTCGAAAATGGCGGGCGGCGCGCTGACCAGCAGTGAGCGTTCGTCGAGGGCGGGTGTGACGACCAACCGCTGGGCTGTTTCGGTCAGAGCCATTTCACGGGAGAAGAGTTGTCCGAGCAGGGTGATTACGGGAGCGGCCGTCACATGTTGCAGAGGGAGACTGCGAACGCCGCGGACCGAATTGGTATCTGCTGTCAGCAACCGAGCGGCGATGTCTTGAACAGCCTTCCATTGGGCCGCATTAGCGGTCACTAAGACCCTCGATTGATTGTCATCCGGAATGAGAATTAGGTCCGCGGCATTGCCGGCTGCTTTAAGCTGATCGATGACCAGCGGGCGAAGGCGTGCGACCGCTTCCGACGCGGAGCCTTGCGGGATGTTCAGGATCTGGAGGTCTCGGGTCTCTCGGGTGGTTGTGGCATCGAGTTGTGTGACGATTTGCTCAGCGGCCTGAAGATCTTTGGCCTCGCCGGAAATCATCAGTGTTCGGGCCTTGGCGTCCACGCCGAGGGTCACGCGGGGGGTGAGTCGGCCCGAGGGGTCCAACTTGGCCAGCGTATTGGAGAGAGCGGCGGCGACCTGGGCGGGCTCGGCATTGGTCAGGCGAAAAATTCGGGAATTGCCGGAACGTTGATTGGCCGTGTCGAGATTGAGGACCAGGGCGGCAATGTGTTCGAGGTCGTTGGTTCGGCCGGTGACGATGAGGCGGTTGCCCTCGGTGTCGACCCGGATGACGGCCTGCTCCGAGGGGGGAATGGGTTTGGCCTTGAGGGAATCTTCGTACAGCGAACGGACCGTGCCTGCCAGTTCAGTGGCCTGACGCTCGGCCAAATTCAGCACCCGGGTTTCACGGGGTTCAGGGGTTGCGGTGGGCGCTTGAATCACTCCCAGGAGAGTCTCGATCTCGGCCAGATGATTGGTGCGTGCGGTGACAAGGATTCGGCCATTGGGCGCGTCGCCGGTGAACACAGCATCGGCAGGGTCCGCCGCATCCTGATTCTTCCAGCGTTCGGTGTAGAGCTGACGGAGCAGGGGAAGGATCCGGATGACTTCATCGGGCTGGCCTACGTTGATGGGTCGAGTCTCACGAGGTCCCAGCGTGGCGGCGTTTTTTTGGAGTTGTTCTAAAATGGTGTCGACCAATGCCAGTTGAGCGTCGCTGCCGGCCAGGATGAGTTGGTTGCTGGTGGCATCATCGAGAACGAGCAAATCCGACAGGGCTAGGTCGGGCTGGTTGCGGGACTGATCGTTGTAGAGTTGGCGGACCCGGGCCGACATCTCGCTCACCTTCCCCTGACGGAGTGTCACCACTTTCATGCGGCGGTCCGGACGGGCTCCAAGGGAGGTATCGAGCTGCTCGATAATGGTGGAGACGGCCTGAAGTTCTTTGGGGTCGCCCGTGACGATGAGGGTGCGGCTCTTGGCGTCGACGGAGACCGTGGCTCTCTTCTGGGCGCGGCCAAAGGCGTCGTAGCGGACCAGCGCCGTGGACAAAACCTCAGCGACCTTCTCCGGCTCGGCAGATCGGATCTTGAACACCCGGGCGGTCGCACTCTGGGATCCCACCTTGTCGAGCTTGCGCACCAGTTCCTCGATGACGGCGAGTTCATTGGTCTCGCCAACGACGATCAAGCGGTTGCTGCCGGTGTCCGAGGTGACGGTGGTGTCCGGAGGGGTGCTACCGAAGCGAGCCTTGGCCTGGTCGAGGTAGAGGGTACGGACGGTTGTGGCCAGTTCAGATGCGGTGGCGGTGACGAGGTCGATGATTCGAACATCCCGAGAGTCTGCTCCGGGCTTGGCCGGGTTGGTGCCCAATTGTTGGAGGATGGATTCGATCTTCTGCAAATGGTCGGGGCGACCCGTGACGATGATGCGTCCACTGCGGGGATCTCCAAGGATTTGAGCGTCGGCGGGATCGGTGTCTGAGCGTTCCTTCCACTGGTCGGTGTAGAGCTGTTGCAGGAGCGGTTGCACGCGTTGCACATCGCTGGCGGAACCGACTTCAAAGGTGCGCGTCTCTCGCCCGAGATTGGTGGCACTCGTGGTCTTGAGGTTGTTAATAATCTCGGAGATGCGGTCGAGGTGGGAGGCCCGCCCCGAAGCGATGATCCGTCCCGAGCGCGGTTCGGTGATGAGTTGCGTGTCCGCGGGGCCATCCGAAGGACGGCTTGAGGCCTGGTCTTTGTAGAGTTGCTGGATGATGGGGAATAGGCGCTGAACCTCGGCGGGCTTGCCGATTTCAAACACCCGATTGGTTCGAGCTTCGGGCAGCTCCGTCGCAACGGTGGTCACGATCTGGCGCACGGCCGCGGCTTGGTCTGCGGTGCCAAACACCATCAGCCGGTCTCCGGAGGGATCGGTGTACAGGGTGGCGGGTTTGGTGCTGCGCCCTTGGTTCTGCTCGGCGTAGATCTTGTTGACCATGGGCAGGAGGTCGGCGGCACGGCTGCCCTGAGGTTCGATGGTGTGCAGTTGACGCTGGGATTGGTCGGGGCGCGCATCGAGGGCCGAAATGACCGTCTCGACTTGCTGCATGAGGGAGTCCGGGGCTAGCACGATGAGGCGGTGGCCGTTGGGCTCCGGGGTGATGCTCACCAAGTTGGTTACCGATCGGCCTGCGTTCTGGGCCATGAAGACGCGGGTGGCGACCGTGGCGAGGGTGTCGGGCTCGCCGACGACCTCTACCATCTTCAGGCTACGGTTCTTGGATCCGCCGCCCGTCCCACCAGAGCCTTCGCCTCCTTCATTGTCGAGGCGCTGGATGATGCCCTCGGCATCCTTCAGATCCTGACGCGAACCCGAGACCACGATGCTGTTGGACTCGCGGTCGAGGGAGACTGAGGCCCGTCGAATGGGTTGGTTGCGCGCGTCGAACTTCACCATGGCGTTGGACACGACGCTGACAACCTGGGACGCATCGGCATTGGTCAGTCGGAAAACCCGCGCGCCTCCGGCCGCCTCCGGAGCTTGGTCCAGACGCTCCACGACTTGCGTGATGAGGGCGATCTCCTCGCGGGGAGCGGAGATAATCACACGGTTGGCCGCTGGGTCGGACATGATGCGGCCCTTGGGGGTGTATTCGGCTCCGCGCTGGCTCTTGAGCAAATCGGTAGCGAGCGTGGTGGCTAAGGTGGCCAGGGCCGCCGCCTCGGCCTGCTTGAGTTCGATGACCTTCATTTCACGCGGTTGGACATCCGAAGGAATGTCCAGTTCGCGGACGATCTTGGCCGCGGCCTCAACGGCGGTCGGTTCGCCGGTGATTACCAAACTGTTGCTGCGGGTATCGACGAGCACCTTCACCGCCTGGGTCTGGGAGCCGAGGCTCTTTTCAACGAGACTCGCGATGTCTGAGGCGATGGCGGTCTTCAGGCGGATGATCCGGGTTTCCTCCTTGGCGCTCTTCTGACCGGCCGGATCCAACTGCCGGATGATGGCCTCAACCCGGACGATTTCCCGCTCGGCACCGCTGACCATGATGCGGTTGTTTTTAGCATCGGTCATTAAGGTGGCGGGTCCACCCGGAGGTTCAGAGGTTCCTTTGATTTGCTCTTGGTAGAGTTGCTGGATCAGGGGAGTGAGTTCCGCCGCGTTGCGGTTGTGCAGTTCGACATTGCGAAACTGTCGGCTGACGGCCGAAGAAGTGGTGGCGTCCAATTGTTGGATCAGAGCTCGGACGCGCTGAATATCGACGTCGGAGGCCAACACGATGATTTGCTTTCCTGAGGCGTCGGGAATGAGCTTGGGCTCGAGCTGAGGATTGCTGGGCTGCTCCCCCAGTTGGCTCATCATTTGGCTCGCCAACGCGATGAGTTCAGCCGGGGTCTTGCCGTTGACGGGGATGACTGCCATCTGGCGTTTTTGGCGCTCCGGAGCGACGTCCACGACGGCCAAGATTGCCTCGATCTCCTTCTTCTGTTCTTCGGTCGCCGTTACCAGCAGGCGGTTGTTGGCGTTGTCGGCAACCACTGACGGCTTGGGCTGGTCTTCAAAACGCCGATCGGACATGCGCTCATTAATCAGGCTGTTGAGGCTCGTGAATGCGGTCTCCAGTCGAGCATTGCGCAGCGCGAGAATATGCAAGGACCGCTGCAAGGGTCGGGATTTCTCGGCACGGAGGTTGCGGACGATCTCCTCGATTCGAGTCAGGTGCTCCCCGGAGGCGGTGACGATGAGTCGACTGGTGTTCGGCTCGGCCATGATCTTGGCGTGGGCGGCCCCACCCGTGCTGCCGTCGGCTACCTCGCTGCGGTAAATTTGTTCCACCAGAGGAACGATGCGTTTGGCTTCGGCCACGCTGCCCAGATCGATGAAGCGGGTTTGTTGAGGGCGGGGACTGGTGGAACCGGTCTCCAGTTGGGAGATGATGTCCATGGCGGTTTGGACATCACCCGGAGAACCGGTGACCACAATACTTTGGCTGCCCGGTTCCACCGAGACGTTGGCTGTGGCCACCTTTTGGCCATTGGGCAGCGTCTTGGTGAGGGCCTCGGTCAGGATCTTACCCACGTTCTTTGCCTCCGAGGTGCGGGTTCGGAATACTCGGGTAACCTGGACGACTTGTGCCTTGCTTGGAGTGCCGGCGGCCGAGGTGCGGCCTGAACCGTGGACGGGCTTGTCGAGCCTGTTGACGAGGGCCTCGATTTGGTCGGCCATGCCGGCCAAGGGCGCCGCAACGATCAGTCGGTTGGTGTCCTTTTCTGCAATGACCCGTGCCTTGGTCGCTGCTGCAGATCCCGTTTCGTTGGCGGCGGCCACTCCGGGGATGGCCTGTCGGATCATGTTGGCCAAATCTTCGGCCTTGATCACCTCGGGGGTGTAAATTCGGACGTCGCCGGCACCGGTTCCGCCGTCTTCAAAACGGGAGATGAGTTCATCGGCCAGGCTCAACCGCTCGCGGGGACCAAAGAGAACCAACGTTCGGGAAGCGTCATCGTACACGGCTGTGACGTAGTCGTTCGGATCGGCCGGAAGGACATCGAGTTGCTTTGAGTTCGGGTTGAACTGAGTGCGCTTCGGAGCCGTAGTGACACCGAAGGTGCGGTTGATGAGGTCGGCAACAACGGCCCCTGAGGCATGAAGCAGGGTGTAGGTCTTCATCTGCCGTTGCGCAGCCGTCTCATTGTCGACCGAACTAATGAGTGACTTGACCCGCTGGATGTTGGCCAAGCGGTCCGTGAGAATCAGGCCGCGTCCACGGGACAGGGGGGCTACCGATCCTGCGGTGGAAAGCAGGTTGGTGATTGATTCAGAAATCTCCTTCGCATCGAGGTTCTTGAGTTCCAAGACCACTGTGACGACTTCTCCGGGGCGGACGCCATCGGCCTTGTCGCTGCCGCGCAGAATGCGCAAGGGCGTTTGCGGCAGTTCTTTGAAGGGAAGCACGCGCAGGAAATTCCCCTCCTCGACGACCATTTGTCCCTTCATCGACAAGATGACGTTCAGTGTGTCGAAGGCCTCCGCATAGTTGTACGCGTTGGAATCGTTGAAGGTGATGGTTCCCGGGATGTTGAGTTCACCCACCACGGGTTTGCCCGACATTTGGGCAAAGCGCTCGATGACATCCGCATAGGGAATTCCATCGAACTGGAAGCGGATGTTTTTTGCGCTGGCTGCAGGGGCCGCAGGGGCGTTGGTCGTCGTCGTCGCAGTCGGCGTTGAAACCGGCGTTGCGGCGGGTGCGGCCGGACTGGGAGTGGCGGGCACAGTGCCAGATTTCGGGCTGGCCGTTTGCGCGTGAGCAAACGGGTTGGGGACGCTCAGACCAAGACCCACGCTGAGGGCGAGAGCCAGACGGAAGGGCCGTTGAATGTTCATGGAGAAAAGGAGACGAAATTTAGAATTGGGCGATTCCCGGGGGCAGTTGCTCCGGTTTGAGTTTGTGCCGTTGGGCGAAGGTGCCACCGCGTTCGATGGCCCAATATTCATTACCGATGCGCAGGATGACCCGGCTGCCGGACAAAATGTTTTCCCGACCCGGGGTCGGCATGGGGCGGTAATCGACCTGGACGATGACCCCGCCGGCAATGGTGTCTCCGATCTTGTAGCGGACCGTTTTTTGCGCGGTGAGATCCCGGACGTGGATCTCTGACTCGCCAGCCCATTCCGATAATGACACCAGTCGATAGGCTTCCAGGCCGGGACTTCCCGGGGGAGGCGGTCGGGGTGGGGCCGGTGGCTGGCCGGCGGGAGGGGCCGGGGCCGGGCGGGGAATGTAGGGCCGTAGGAGATCACGAGCGATCATGGCGTCATAGGCGCGTCGCTCCGGGCTCTCGGCGTTGAGACGGGATTCGAGGTCGCCGCGTTCCACCTCGGGGCACGGCATGGGAACGAGCGTCAGGTATCGAAAACTCACCTTTACCCGGCCGGGTGCATCGGAGGGGGAGAGCGTGAGGCCGTCGAGTCGATGGACCGGAGTTGCTCGGTCGAGCAGGAAAATTAGGTTCACCACCTGGTGCAATGGACCGTCACCGCGGATGGTCCAACCGGTTTCCAAGGCGCCTCGGATTTTGCGGGTGCCGGTGGGGAGGCGGCTGAAATCGGCCTCCCGAAGTCCACTGTTGATGAGGGTGCGTGTCAGCATTTCGCCGAACCGCGCACTGGCTTGGTCGATGTCGTCAGAGAAGGTGCGTGTGGCTACGGTTTTGACCTCGTCTTCGGCGGCGAAGTAGTCCCGGCGCTCTTTGGCCAGGCGATCGAGTTTCTCGCGAACACCCACGATGCGGCGATCGATCTCGTTCAGTGGCTTGAGAAAGATGCTGCGGCCGACGATGAAGAGGAGCACCAGACCGACGATCCCACCGATAAGGGTGAGGAGTTTCTTTTCGCGGTCGTTCATCGGGCTCCTCCCTTCCGGGGGGCTTCCAGGGAGACATCATCGGCGGGCCGGGCCGGCGGCGTGAGCTTGGTGAGGTCGAACTTAAGCTTGGACGGTACGGTGAGTTCCACGGTGGTGCGGAAGTTGTAGCCGTTGCGATCGGCTCCCGGCGTCACGGCCAGAGGTTTGACATCATAGCCAGCAGCGCGAAGCAGTCGGTCCACCTTGCCGAGGACCTCGCCGTTGCGGGCTTGGACTCCGAGTCGAATGGCCCGGTTGGGACCGAAGGCGACGCTGGTCAGGTAAATCTCTTCGCTCGGGGGCAGTACCGCGCTGAGATGGGCGTAATGGTCTAGCCAATCGCGCTCCTCGGCCGACCAGGCTTTCAGGGTGGTCGCCTGTTGGATCATTTGTCGGTACACCGGGCGTTTCTTTTCGCCGGTGGTCAGTTCGGTCTGAAGGGCTGTGAAGGTGGCTTCGCGACGATTGATGAGCGTCTTGCGGACACCGAGAACGGTCGCCAAAAGTACCAGGGCCGCCGTCGCGCCGGCGATCAGGCGGATTTTCCGCAGATCGGGAGGAGGGGTGGGACGCTTGGGATTGAGGAAGTCGAATTCCAGCCCCGCTGGATCGGTGGCTCCCAGAGCCAAACCGATGCTGGAGAATCCGCCCGCCACGGCCGCGGCCTCGGAGGAGTCTAGGCCCGACGAACGCGACAGGGTGACCAGGGGGACCTTGAAGCCGAGCCGTGTCTCTAGTGAGGCCGAGAGGGCTTCCTCGAGACCGGTGCCTCCGAGGATCAGCGCCGACTCGGGTTCTGTTCGGCCCGGGGTGCCACCAAATGCATGCAGGGTCCGCACCACCTCGATCGTTGCGGTGCGGATCCACTGTTCAGGCTCCGTGTCCTTGGAGGAGGGCATGGGCAGGCCCCGGCTGAAGAGCAGGGAGCGTCCCTCCAGAATTTCGATGCCCACCTCTTCTGACTTGATGGCGACCAGCGCACGCGGGCCGGTGTGAAGTCCGGTGGCCTCGTTGGCGGCCCGGAGGCAGGTGGCATTGGCCTGCGAGACCCAGCCCACGGCGGCCAGCGAAAGTCCGGCGGCCTCGGTGACCCGACGCAAGAACTCGAGAGACGCCTGCCGGGTGATGGCCACGAGTACCTCGACGCGGTCCACTAAGTCGTTGGCTGCCCCGGTGGAAACTGTGGTTGTTTCAGTGTCTGAAGCCGGGCGCGCTGGAAGTCTTCGAACAATTTGGAAGTCGATGATCGCCTCATCCAGTCGAAAGGGAAGATCGCGCGCCACTTGGAAGCGCACGAGTGCAGCGATGGTGCCGGTCAGGCCGGTGTCGGGGACCACCACGGTGCGGAGGATGACTTGAGAGCGGCCAATTCCTAAAACCACTGGGCCTGGCTTGATCCGGGCTTTTGTCAGCGTCTTGGCGATGGCGGATCCGAGAACGGAGGCATCGGCGCGATCGGCATTCTCAGGCAATTCCAGAGGGAAAGACCGAACCTGATCGATGCGGCTGGAGTTGCCGGATCTCGAGGCTTCAGCGATTCGGAGGGTGAGGCCATCGATCTCGAGACCCATGGCCGAGGGGAGCCCTCGGACGGTGGGCCGAGAGCCTGCCGCTCCGGGGATGCGGGAGCGGATCTGACCGGTCAGTTCTTTGAGGGAAATACCCATGTTTCGTTGGACTCAGGAATCACTGCGAGACTGCCATATCCTTCGGCGAGTCGCCAACACCCGACGCTAGCGACGGGCCGCTTATTTCAGCTGATTTTTTGGGCGGCCCGGGTGGTTTTGCGGTGCGGACGATCGTGTCGGCCATTCAACGGGCCCTACCTCGGCTCAGGGCTGTGGCAGATTTGCTGGTTTTGGCCCGGATCCAGAGGGTTTTTTGGCCTCTGAAGACGAGGCGCCCTCCTCGGATTCTAATGCGATGGGGAAGGGTAATCCCAAGCGGGTGAGGTCGCGAAGATAGACCAGTCGGGCCGGTTGGCTGGCGGTGTCGATCACCGCTTCCAGAACGCGGAACCGACCGGATCGGGCCCCGTAGCCGACGACGTTGAATCGAAACTGGAGACTGCGCGTTGTTAGAAAGGGGGCGATCTCTCGGAATTTTTCGGCCTCAACCACATTCTCCACATGGATCCACGCGGTGGAACTGCGTCGCTCGGCGGGCAGGTTGCGGCGTGCCGAGAGGATGCTTTCGGCCAGAGCGTTGTCGATGCCGGGCACGAGTTGGAGGACGCTGGTCGGTGCCGTGTTGACGTTGATGCGTCCTACCAGTTCGGCGTCCGCTGAGCCGGTGAAACGGTCGAGGATCATCCCGAGTGAATCCTTGCCGATGCCGGTGGGTACCGCCCGTTCCGGACTGTCGGGTCCGCTCAGGGAAATTGTGGCATCTAGGAGTTCTGCGGGATCCATGATCACGCTCTTGGAGGATCCGAGTTCGGACACGAATGCCACGAAGGCCGGTGGCAGATCGTTGGTCTCCGTCAGTTTTGCGCCCGGGGTGTTTAGGTTGAAACGGCGCTGCCCGTTCTTGTCGGAATTGGGTTCGCGGGAATAGACCGTGAGCAGCGGAAGCAACCCCGGTTGGAGACGCCCATCGGCATCGTCGGGTGGATCGCGTTCGTCACCGTCGTCCTCGTTGGGATCGAGTGAGAAGTTGCGATTGGCATCCTCGCCCAGAACAACCGAGGGAGTGAATCCGCGGACCAGCAAGAGTTGCTCAACGGTGGACAGCGGGCCGTTGTGGATTCGATAGGGCTGGGGCAGCGCGTTGTAGTATTCTTGTTCGGCGCCTTCCGGTCGGGGTACCTCATCGGCATCGAGAAAATCGAGCAGCGCGTCGGTGAGCGAGGTCTTCATTCCGGGCAGACGGCTGACCATCGAGGTGGTGGCCGAGTTGAGGTTGAGTTTGGACGCCTCGTCGGTCAGTCCGAAGCGAATGCCGCCTTCGGGGTTGGCGGAGTAGAGAGTCCAACGCCACTCGTCGGTGCCGTCGTCGTAAAGCACGCGATCTTTGAATCGCTCCGGGGCGTCCATCCAGGTCGTGTCTCCAGGTTGAAATGTCGGAGCCAGACGCATGGCCTCTCGAACTCCGCTCATCGCGGTCGCCCAACCTTGTTCGGAGGTTGAACCTGTGGCTCCGGCGGTCTCCTCCGAGCGCATTCGGAACATCACGCTCAGGGCGATCATTGACAGGAGCATGACGACGATGAGCACGCCCACGAGGACGAACCCTGTGCCTCTTCGGACCGGGTAAGACTCGGGTGGCTTCATGGGGTCGCCGGCTCGTCGGTCGTCGTTGGCTCGAGCTCTGTTGAAGACGGTGTCAGCGCCGCAGGAAGTGCGATGACCCGGCGGAAAACTTCGAAAGGATATTCTTGGCCGGGGCCCTCCTCGGAGTCGGTCGCATCGCTCGCAAACTCGTCATCGATCGGTTCTAAACCTAGGGATATTTCGACTGCGATCGGAGGTTCGGGTTTATCCCAACGGGTCTGCCAGCGGGTTCCATTCCAGTAGCGGAATCGCAGGTAAGCAATGGCCTCCGAGAGCGGAATTCCTCCGGAGGGAAGGATCGAGTTGGTGCTGTTTCCAGACAGCGGTTCCATCTCCGTCAACAGGTTGGTCGACACGGGGGCGCTGGCAGTGTGGGTTCGCTCCTGACGGAAAAGCCCCGGCTGATTGGTATCAGAAGACCACCGATAGGAGACTTCCACCCAGTCGGCTTCAACGATGCTGGCACGGCCAAGATTGCCCCCACGCCACGGGGCTTTCGATGGCACGGCCGTGTGAAGGATTCTCAAAGATCGGGAATCCCCAGAAAGGATCGAAACACCCGCGGTGCTGGGCGGAACAGTCCTCAACTCGGTGCTGACTCGGTCCATGACCAGACGGACCGCGGACAAGGCATCCGCCTTGCGCAGTATCTCCTCTCGGAGGACGGCGGCCTGCTGGTAAAACATCAGGACACCCGTGAACAACCCGACACCGATGACAATCGCGAGAACCACCTCGATGAGGGTGAAGCCTCGGAAGCCTACGCCGTTGTGGACGGAGATCTTCATAGGGCTGGGACGGTTTCGTCCGGAAGAGGTTCCTCTAAGCTGGAGCTCGCCCTCGAAGGGGTGAGGATGACTTCGGCGAGTCGGCGCACCAGTTCCGGATCCGCGTGGCGGATGACGATTTCGTGTGGCGATCCCGGCGTGTCACCACCGGGCGGGATGATCTGCCACGTCCAGTTGGTGAAGGGAGCCTCGAAGGGAGCCGGTCCGAGGACGGCCGGTGAGCGGAGGCCCGTTTCCAGTTCGGCAATGACCGATGCTGCTAGGTTGTCGGCGTGCACGCCGAGCCTCAGGCGTTCTTCGCTGTCGATCGCTGATCGGAGTGCGATGCTGACGACCGCGGCCGCGGCGACGAAGAGAACCAGTGCCAACACCACTTCCAGCAGCACCGCGCCCTGGGCCGGTCTGGGATGAATGTGGGACCGATTCAGCATCACGGGAACTGGGGACTCAGAGAGAAGACGGGGCGATGCCGCCGCAGAAGGAAACGGTTTAGCGTCGGGCTTTGCTCGTCGCTGGTGAGGCAGCAGTGGGAGAAGTGGATTTCTGGTTGGATCGAGCGGGCGCTGAGCCTAGATCCGCGGAGGCGGGGTTCGAAGGAGAAAAGCGGGTTTCGGAGACTCCCAAGCCCGTGGATTCTTTCCAATGGCGGCGGGTCGTGCCGGTGACGCTCTCTAGGTGCACTGCCACCTCGCGGGAATCGTCGCTGTCGCGAGATGCCAAAACAATCGTGGCCCCGTCGCAGGATCCGTCCGGGTAGAAGGTAATGGTGGTTTCGCCTGGGTTGACGCCGCTTGCGGATGGGCGTGAAGCCTCAGAACCCATTTCAGAGTCCGAGGCATCATTAGCCGAGAAGGAGGACCCGCTGTTCATCGATCGGTTGGAAAATTCGAGACTGTCAGAAGCAGTGGCGGACTGCGTTCGAGGGTTGCCCACGTCTTGGGAGTCTTGGGTCATAGAGCCGTCGTTGGACTCAGAATTTTTTGACTCCCGACCCACCGATCGGATCTGCACCAGTTCAGAGACGTCGGCCACATCACCGGAAAGAGAAGGGATGGATTCGAAGACCCCCGGTGCGCGTGCGGGGTCGGCTTCCCAAAGAATGCTCAGGGAGTGGACCGGTTCGTTGTCATTACTGTTGCCGTAACTATTGCCGTTGGAAGCAGAGTTGTTACCCGAGGAAGCCGATGACGGAGAGGTGTTGGCGTCGATGGCGGCGGTTACCACCACTTGGACCTTACGCCCGGTATTGGCCGCGTGGGCCCGGGCGAATCGCATGGCTGTCTCCACCCGCTCCACTCCCTCGTTGAGTTGGGCGCTGCGCTGCAAGCTCGAGAACCCAAAGACGGCGGCACCCATTAACCCGGCCAGCAAGGTGACGGCTAAGAGCAGCTCCACCAGAGTGAAGCCGCCGTGCCGAGACCGAGAATGGAAGGGTGCAAACTTCATCGACTCGATTATTTGGTAGAGCTACCCGTGTTGCCGCCGGCATTGGCACCCCCGGCACCCGAGGTGTCGGATTCGGTGGCTAGCTTGATGTCGTCGTCATTGTCCGGCTGACCATCGGGTCCCACGGAAGAGAGTTTGTAGGGCAGGGCAGACTTGGCGCCGTCGGCGGCTTGCGAACGATCCACCATTTCATAGCGCAGAGGAAATCCCCACGGATCATCCAGACGGGTGCCCGGCTTCAAGTAAGGGCCTTGCCATTTCTCTCCTTGGCGCTCGTTTTCGAACGTGGGCTTGGTGAGCAGCGCATTGAGCCCGCCTTCTTGCTCGGTCGGGTAGTGACCGAGGTTCAATCGGTAGGTGTCCAAAGCGCTGGAGAGGTTGTTGAGCAACAACCGGGTGGTGTTTTTCTCCGCGCCTTCTTGCTGCGGCAGCACAAAGACCACCAAGGCACCTGCCAAAAGCAGGATGATCACGATGACCAATAGAATTTCGATGAGCGTGAAGCCTGCGGCTTTACGGGCGCGACGAGCGGTAGATGATAACGAGAGTCTCATGCAGTTCAGAACTGAATCCTAATGGTTGCCGACGGGCCGCGCCTAGAGACAATTCAATCCAATTTCATTTCAGATTTAGAAATTCTAGGGAGTCTCGTCCGTCAGCCTCCGGCGGGCTGGAATACTGGATTGCGAGACCCATAAAAAAGAAAAGACCGAAACCTTAGGGTTCCGGTCTGATCAATGTTTGCTGCTGTTGCAGCCAGAGGGTCTACCAGCGCATGTCGGCAACGGTGCGACCGGCCGGGATGAATGGCAGCACGTGCTCCGTGTAGGGCGTGATGACATCCAGCACATAGGGGGTTTCAGCGGCCAGCATTCGCTCGAGGGCGGCGCGCAGGTCCTTGCGGTACACCACGCGTTCGCAGGGGACGCCGAAACTGGTGCACACCTTGACGTAATCGGGGTAGATGCCGGATCGATTGTCCGGGTTGCCCAAATAGGTGTGACCTCGGTTGCCGTCGAAGAAGTTGTCCTCCCATTGAACCACCATGCCCAGGTGCTGGTTGTTCAGCACGATGGCCTTGGCAGCGATCTTCTCGACGTGGGCGGTGGCCAGTTCCTGGATGTTCATCAGGAAGGATCCGTCGCCATCGATGTCCACCACTTGCTTGTCGGGGCGAGCCACCTTGGCACCCAGGGCCGCCGGGTAACCGTAACCCATGGAACCGAGACCGGCGCTGGTGATGAACTGGCGGGCGAACTTGTACTTGTACCACTGACCCGCCCACATCTGATGCTGGCCGACGCCGGTGGTGATGATTGCTTCACCCTTCGTGAGACGCCACAGTTCCTCGATGACCATCTGGGGCAGGATGAACTCCTCGCCGTCCTTCTCGAACGGCTTGATATGGGCAGAATCGATGATTTGTCCCTCGGTCGTGTAGCGGAACGGAGCCTTGGCCTTCCATTCGGCCACTTGGCTGTGCCAGGCGGGGAACGTCTTCTGAATGCCCTTGCGTTGGGCGATGAGCGCGTTCATGCGCTGCAAGGCGTCCTTGAGGTCACCATGGATGGCAAGGTTGGCGCGCTTGTTCTTGTGGTGCTCGGAGGGGTCGATGTCCAGGTGGACGATGGTGGCTCCCTTGGCGAATTCGCTGAAGGCCCCCGTCACGCGGTCATCAAAGCGGACGCCGAAGGCCAGTAGCAAATCGCATCCGTCCTTGAGCTTCACCATCGGCTCGGACGGATCTTTGCGATGGGCATACTCTCCATTGACCGCCCAATTGGCGAAGGCGGCTCCGTGCATGCCCAACCAACGCAGCGACAGCGGGTGCTCCTCGGGGAAACCACCGATACCCATCAGCGTGGTCGTCAGCGGGATTTGGGCCGATTCAGCGAATTGCAGCAGCTCGAGCGAGGCTCCGGCAGTGATGATACCACCACCGCTATAAATCACCGGTCGTTCGGACTTCTCGATGAGTCCGATAATTTCATTCAGCGCCAACTCGTCGGCGGCCACTCGGTCGGTGTATCCGCGCAGGCCGGCCTTAACCTCATCCAGAGTAGGCCACACGGGGCGGGCCTTCTGCTGCTGCACATTCTTAGGGAAGTCGAGGACCACGGGTCCGGGGCGGCCGCTCTGAGCAATGTAGAAGGCTTCCTTCACGATCCGCGGAATAGCATTAATATCCGTGATCAAATAGGAGTGCTTCACGATCGGCAGTGTCACGCCAATCATGTCCGTCTCCTGGAAGGCACCGCGCCCGATCATCGACTGGGCCACCTGGCCGGTGATGGCGATGAGGGGGCACGAATCGACGTAGGCGTCGGCGATGGCCGTCACCAGATTGGTCGCACCGGGACCGCTCGTCGCCATGCACACGCCGGCCTTGCCGGTGGCTCGGGCGTAGCCTTCGGCAGCGAAGCTTCCGCCCTGTTCGTGACGGGGCAGGATGGTGCGAATCTTCGACTTCGTGAGCGACTGGTGGATCTCCATGCTCGCGCCGCCGGGGTAGGCGAAAATGACCTCGCAGCCCTCGCGCTCCAGCGCCTCGACAAAGATGTCGCGCCCAAACATTAGGGGGCCGATGTCTTTGCTGCTGTTGGTTTGATTGCTCTGCGTCGGGGTGGCCGTGCTCATATGATAATTTTCCTTATTCTTGGCCGGTAGTCGTGGATTTCCCTATTTGGAACAAAAAACCCACGACCGTCGTTGGCCGTGGGTTCTTGTGAAAGCTGCATCAAGCGTTACGACAAGTCCCATCGGCGGCCGGTTGGCCACCTACTAGTACAAATACTACGGGGTGCGTTTCGCTCATGACGATTTGAGAAAGTGGCCTGAACAGGGCGGAGTGGTCAAGCCCAAGCCCTGTGTCGTTATCAATCGACGCCTTGCCGCGAGGGAGGCGCTGCGGTTTAGTTCGCGCCCCATGGAATGCCTCCCCGGTTTCCGCGAATTTTATCCCGAGCCGCTGCCTCTCAAGGACGCCTGGTCCTGCGATGCACGCAATCACCTCTTCGACGCCTGGCGGCACACCGCTCGGTGCTACGGATTTCGAGAATATGATGGGCCTCCGCTGGAGCCCCTCGAACTCTACACGGCTAAATCCGGGGCTGAGATCGTGGGCCAGCTGTTCAACTTCGTGGACAAGGGTGACCGGGCCGTCTCGATGCGTCCGGAAATGACGCCGACGGTGGCGCGAATGATTGCCGCGTCGGAACGGGCTTACAAAAAACCGATCAAATGGTTCTCGATGCCGCAACTCTTTCGCTACGAGAAGCAGCAGCGCGGCCGTCTTCGGGAACACTTCCAGTTGAACTGCGACATTTTCGGCGAGGCGGATGTCGCCGCGGACGCCGAGATCATCGCCCTGCTCATCGATGTTCTGCGCCGCCTCGGGCTGGACTCCCAAGATGTGGTGGTCCGACTGAGCAGCAGGCAGGCGTGGCAGCGTTTTTATGAATCGCGTCAGGGCGATCCGGCCCGGGCCTACGAGTTTTATCAGATCATCGACAAGATTGAGCGTGAGAAACCGGACGTCACCGCCGAGAAGCTTCGAGCGTTGAGCATCGATGTGGCGGATGTTCGCAGTTTCATCGAAGCCGGAGTGCCGACTCCCGAATTGCAGGCGGTGCTCGACAATCTCTCCGCCCGGGGGCTCCGCGATTATGTCGCGGTAGACTATAACGTGATCCGTGGCCTGGCTTATTACACTGGGGTTGTTTTCGAGGCGTTTGACCGGAAGGGCGAATTTCGAGCCATCGCGGGCGGAGGTCGGTACGATCAGTTGGTCAAGCTGCTGAGCCAAGGCAAGGTCGACTTGCCCGCGTTGGGTTTCGGCATGGGCGATGTCGTGCTGCTCGAACTGCTCAAGGCCCGAGGTAAGCTGCCCTCCTTCAATACGGGGTTGGATTGCGTCGTGATCGTTGAAGACGAAACCCTCCGTGCCGAGTCGTTGCATCTGGTTCAGCAACTGCGCCAGGTCGGACGTTTGGTGGAGTACAGCTTGACTCCGGCCAAGGGCGACAAACAGCTCAAGCGAGGCCTGGAGCTCGGAGCCCGCTACGGCCACTGGGTTCAGCGCGACGCCGGCGGTAAGATCGTCTATCGCACTCGCCACATGGCCAGTCGATGTGAGTTGACCGGCGACCTGCAGTCGGCCCTGACCACGAGTGATCCTTTAAGATAGTTTCGCCTTCGAACTCCACCATGGCGTTCCTGTCGTTCCACGCGATCTCCAAGGCGTATCCAGGGGTTCAAGCTCTGTCGGAGGTGTCGTTTTCCGTGGCCGAGGGCAGCTGTCACGCTCTCATGGGTGAGAATGGTGCGGGCAAGAGCACCTTGGGAAAAATTTTGGCCGGCATCGATGTCGCGGATGGGGGTGAGATTCGCCTGAGGGGCGTTCGCATCTCTCCCCGGAATCCCGGTGAGGCGCGGGCGCTGGGTATCGCCATGGTTCACCAAGAACTGGCATTTTGCCCTGAGCTTTCCATCGCCGAGAACTTGTGTCTGGGGAGTTGGCCGCATCGACGGGGGGTGGTGGATCGGGAGGCCATGCGCGACACCGCCCGTCGTCTGCTTTCGGAAGTGGGCTTCGATGAAGAGGTCGACCGGCTCGTTGGCGAATTGACCACCGGCCAGGAGCAACTCCTCCAAATTGCCGCCGCCGTCGGTACCGGGGCCCGAATTTTGGTTTTTGACGAACCGACCAGTTCGCTCTCGGCGGTGGAGAGCGAGCGACTCTTCGCTCTGCTGGCTGACCTCAAGCGTCGCGGTTTCACCGTGGTTTATGTCTCCCATCGTATGGAGGAGATTTTTCGTCTGAGCGACACGATCACGGTGCTTAGAGATGGTCACCATGTTGCGACCGAGGCTGCGGCTAATTCTGACCAAGATCGCCTGGTCCGGCAGATGGTGGGGCGATCGGTCGACCATCCGGAGCCGGCCCACCTTCGCCACGTGTTGGGGGATCGGGTGCTGGAGGTGGAGCAACTCTCATCGCCCCACCGTTTTCAGGATGTGAGCTTGAGCTTGCGACGTGGAGAGATTCTGGGGCTTGCCGGGTTAGTGGGAGCCGGTCGCAGCGAAGTGGCTCAGGCTATTTTTGGGTTGGATCCGAGGCGAACCGGAACGGTTTCAGTGGATGGACGAGTGATCCCCCGAGGCGACGTGGCATCGGCCATGGAGGCCGGGGTTGGTCTGTTACCGGAGGATCGCAAGCGACAGGGTTTGGTGCTGGGGCTCAACTGCCGTGAGAACGGGTCGCTGGCAGTCCTCCGACGTTGGTCGCACTGGGGCTGGATGGATCGCCGCCGCGAGCGGGACCAAATCGAGGGGTTGTTCCGCCGGTTGCGGGTTAAAGCTCCTTCCATTGAGGTCCCTATTGCGGGCTTGAGTGGCGGGAATCAACAAAAGATCGCCTTGGCCAAATGGCTGGCCCGCGAGTGTCGGGTGCTGGTGGTCGATGAGCCAACCCGGGGTGTCGATGTTGGGGCCAAGGCCGAGATCCATCGATTGCTCGACCAGTTGGCTTGTGACGGGATGGCCATCTTGTTGATTTCCAGCGAACTGCCCGAAGTGATGGGGCTGAGTCGTCGGTTGATGGTGATGCGGGCCGGGCGCGTGGCGGGTCACTTCGAACGATCAGCATTTAATCAGGCCGACATTTTGCGATGCATGGTGGGGCCGTGAAGTCGGAGTCACTCGGCGCGTCGGTCCGTCAGGGTCTCCGCTGCGCTGACGGTTCTTGGGGAACAGCCGCGCCTTGGGTTTAATCCACCGGGTGGAATCCACGCTCGGCGAAGCGGGCGAGGGTCCAAGCGTACTCGTTCACCAATTGGTCCACGACATCGCGCTGCTTCATGGCAGCAGGCATCACCTCCCAGGTGTAGGTCTCCATTTCAAAATGTTGACAGAGCTCGGGCTGTGCCTTGACCGCATCCAAGACTCCGATCAGGTGGTCGGCGGTCGTGTCGAATCCCCCTTGGGGAGCCGAGTGCAGCGGGATGTGGAAATGGATCCGCCACTCGGGCAGGGGAATTCCCGGAGCGGGTGCCGGGGTGGCTAGTGCTTCGTGGAGATCGGCGTGCCGAATGAGGGAGCCGTCGGCCCGTCGTTCGATGACCTGATGAAAATAGATGTCTTCGGCGAAGGCCTGAAGTGATTGGCGGATCTCAGTCGTCGGACGTACGCTGAGTGCGTTGCTCAGATGGATCTTGCTCAACCGGATGCCCGCGGACTGCAACCGTGCCAAGGCCTCGTCTGGAGCCTCGTACTCGATGGCCAAGTGGCAGCAGTCGTAGTTAACGCCCAGATGACGGTCGATACGTCGGTCTTCGGGGCGCAGGGCGCGCAGTTGGTTGAAATAACTTACGCATTCGCTGGTGGTCTCGAGGGTGCACAGTGGCTCGGGTTCCAGTCCCAGATGCAAGTCGTGGCCGGATTGCCGGGAGAGCTCATCGAGAAAATCCACGCACTCCCAGAGCTGCAG
>CAINWP010000194.1 GCA_903854475.1 uncultured Verrucomicrobiota bacterium | reverse complement strand
GGGCGAGAGCGTCGAGATTGGCAGGGAGCCAGGAGGCGAGGATTGTCCATTCCTCAGGGAGGGAGTCCGAATTGGAAACCATTCCGTCAGGATGTCGACTCCGGGCAAGTTTTGGTAGTGTTTTTAGGTTAACGCATATGGGGCACCGGGCCTACAGCGCGTCGCCGGCGATTTGCTGGTGACATCCGCTCGGTGTTCTCTCTGACTTTAACCCATGCGAGTCCAGCCGATGTCCGGAATGCGCAGGGCGCCTCAGAGCCTCGCCTGGGGACGGGTGGCCGTCCTGCTCGTGGGGTGCGTGCTCATGCTCGGGGTCTGGGCCCAACCCATGATCCCCGGCCTCGCCACCGGAACGCTCGACTCGGAACTGCGCGGTCAGGTGCTCATCGAAGAATTGAACTGCGTGGCCTGTCATGCGGGCGAGGGTTCGCTGAAGGCTCGATCGAAGCAGGCTCCGCGACTTTCGGAAGTGGGCTCGCGAGTAAATCCTGCCTACTTGGAGCGCTACATCGCGGATCCCCACGGCACTCGGAGCGGCACCACCATGCCGGACGTGTTGTCGTCGCTGGGAGCAGAAGAACGCCGCCAAAGCGCCCGTGCCATCACCCATTTTCTGCTCTCGCTGCGGAAGAACGAGTTTTCGCTGCAGCCTCCGGATGCGGTGGCGGCCGGTCACGGCCAACGGTTGTTCGTGTCGCGAGGTTGTGTGGCGTGTCACCAACCACCGGAAAGCAATGGAGCGGGGCCCTTGACGGCGAGTTCGGTGCCGTTCCCGGCGCTGGAGTCGAAGTACAGTTTCCGAAGTTTGTCAGGATTTTTGCGCCAACCGCACTTGAGCCGTCCTTCGGGTCGGATGCCGGACTTGCGGTTGAGTCCTCAGGATTCGGAGCGCATCGCGCACTACTTGCTGCAACGCACGCGGGTGCCCGGAGCCTTGGCCTACACGTTGTATCGGGGCCAGGTCTGGGAGGGGTTGAACAGCGAGGAAGTCCGGGCCGAACGGGCTGGGCAAGTTCGCGACTTTTCCCTCAAGAGCCTCGGCGAGGTAGGGCACCACACGGCCATTCGCTACGAGGGTGGGATGAAGATCGCCACGCGAGGCAAATACCGGTTTTTCCTGACGATGAACGGCGGTTCGCTCATGGTGGATGGGCATTCGCTGGTCGTTCAGGAACCCAGCGATGGTCGCGGGGTGAAGGAGTGGGACGTAGAGCTGGAATTGGAATCGGGATGGCGATCCATCCAGCTCACGTATTTCCACACCGGGCATGATCCGAAGTTTTCCTTCGAGATGGAGGGGCCCGGTTTTCCGCGCAATCCGTTGCCGGAATCCCTGCTGTCGGTGTCCCGCGAGCCCATTGCGGCCTTTGAACCGCTCTCGGTCGACCCGGCTCTTGCGGCCCAAGGTCGGCAAGAGTTCGCGACGCGCGGGTGCGCCCAGTGTCACGATGATCTTCAGGTTCGCTCCGCACCGGGTCCGTTGTGGGCCAGCTTGCGAGCGGGGCAGGGGTGCTTGAGTGAAGCGGTCGGTCGGTGGCCGCGGTACGACTTAAACCGTGATCAGCGCACCCACATCACCCAGGCATTGGCGCGGGCCCAAGCACCCGTGTGGACGGACTCCCAGCGAATCCAGAAGACGCTCGTTACTTTCAACTGCATTGCCTGCCATGAACGGCCGGGTGTGGGTGGCGTTGCGGCGGAGCGGGCCGGATTGTTCACGGGGACCGAACCGGGTCTGGGAGATGCAGGCCGCCTGCCGCCCACCTTGAACCAGGTCGGAGCCAAGCTCACGCCGGAGGGCTTCCGCGATGTGCTGCTGCACGGCAAACGTGCGCGCCGTTATCTCGATGCCAGCATGCCTCAATACGGTGAGGCGCAGGTGGGACACTTGGTGGAGTTGTTCGCCCGCGTCGACCATTTGGAATCGGCCCGTATTCCTGAGGTTCCTCCAGGCCCGCTCTTCCGGAACATCGGGCACGAATTGGCGGGCAGTGAGGGGTTCAGTTGCATCGCCTGTCACGAGTTCAATGGACAGAAATCCGGCGAGATGGGAGCGATCGATTTGGCAACCGCTTCTCGCCGGCTGCAGAAAAACTGGTTCCACCTCTATTTGCGGGAACCGGCCCGATTCAATCCGACGGTCATCATGCCTAGCTACTGGCCCGAAGGCCGTTCGGGGCAGACCAATTTGCTTGAGGGCGATGCGGCCCGGCAAATCGAAGCCTTGTGGGTTTATCTGGCCGATGGCGACCGGGCCAAGAAGCCCGTGGGGTTGTCGCGGCAGTCCCGAGAACTGCGAGTCGGCGACACCACCGAGTTGTGCCGAGGGCAAGGTCCGGTGGGCTACCGCGGGATTGGCGTCGGGTATCCGGAGCGTCTCAACCTGGGATTCGACTCCGGCGAAATGGCGCTGCGGATGCTTTGGAAGGGCGAGTTTGTGAGCATCGATGCGGGACATTTTCATCCGCGGGGCACCGATCCAATTAACTTCCCACCCGGGATTCCCTTCCACCGTCTCGAATCCGCCGAAGCCACCTGGCCTCGCAAGGCGAAGACCAATCACCTCTTTCCCCACGATCACGGATACCAGTTCCTGGGCTACCATTTGGATGCCCGTCGGCGTCCGACCTTCCGGTACCGTTATGGGGGTGTTCTGGTGGAGGACTTTTTCGAAGACGTGCTCGATGCGCAGGCCAAGGCTTATTTCCGGCGGACCCTGACTTTCACTGTCCCATCGGGCTCGACGGCCTCGACGGATTCCCCAGCCGCCCAGCCCTTTGAATTCCGTGCGGCGGTGGGCCAGCGCATCACGTCGTCCTCGGCGCGAAGTTTCAGTGCCGACTCACTGCGACTGCGCATCACCAGCGATCACTCGGGCAGAGTGCGCGGTGGGGCATCCGACGAAGTTCTCATTCCCCTGAATCCTCCCCCTGGCCGATCCACCCTCACCCTCGAATACCAATGGTAACTCCTTCTTTGGAATCGCAGACGGGTCTTGCTGGGGCAACGAGTTCGTCGTCGGTGCTGGTTTCGATGCGCGGATCGTTGGCGAAGACGTGCCTGCTGGGGGCGATCACCGTGGGGGCGGCTGTGTCGGTCCTTCGGGCCGAGGAAGACCTTGGTGCGATGTGGGGTACTGCGCAGGAGGAGGCTAAATATTATCCCATCGTCGACATCCCCATTCCGTCCGGGGTTCCGTTGCATCCGGGAGGGTTGGAAGTGCTGCCCGATGGACGCCTCGCCGTGGGCACCCGTCGTGGCGACATTTATTTCGTCCGAGGCGCCTTCGATTCGCCGCCGCGGCCCGAATACCACCTCTTCGCCAGCGGGCAGGATGAGGTCTTTTCGCTGTCGTGGAAGGATGGCGCGATGACCGCCACCAGTTGGGCCGAGGTGACTCGGATCACCGATTCGGATGCCGATGGTGTGGCCGACCGGTATGACACCTTGAGCAACAATTGGGGCTATGCCGAGGGGCATGAGTTCGCCTTCGCTTCGAAGCACGACCCCGAGGGGAACATCTGGGTCGCGCTGGGCCTGAGCAGTTCCTACGAATCCCACAACTTGTTTCGCGGGTGGGCCGTGAAGGTTACGCCGGCCGGAAAAATGATTCCGATTTGTAGCGGTTTGCGTAGTCCCGGCGGCGTGGGCAGCAACGCCCAGGGGGTGATGTTCGCCATCGAAAGCCAAGGGCCTTGGAATGGCTGCTGTTCGCTCAAGCACCTCAAGCCCGGTGGGTTTCTGGGCCACCCGGCCAGCTACAATTGGTACCCCTTCGCCCCGGGGGTCCCGGCACCCGCGCTGGAGCCGAAGAGCGATTCGCGCATGGGCATCGAGAAGAAACGGGTGCGCGAACTGGTGCCTCCGGTTGTGAAGTTTCCGTACATTAAGATGGGCCGTTCCATCTCCGGATTTCGGCTCAATCAGACTCGCGGCAAGTTCGGTCCCTTCGACAATCAACTGTTCTTGGGAGACTACAGCCTGAGCCTGGTCATGCGGGCCACGACCGAGCAAATCAACGGCGTGTGGCAGGGGGCCTGTTATCCCTTCCGTGAGGGGTTGGCGACGGGGATCATGAATGTGGAGTTTTCTCCGAAGGGCCAGTTGATGGCCGGCGGCTTCACGACCAGTCGGCAATGGCCCGTGCGCGGGACTGCGCCGTTTGCGCTCCAGCGCATTGATTGGAACGGGATCACGCCGTTCGAAATTCAGGAGATCAACATCCGCAAGGACGGGTTCCGGATCACCTTTACCGAGCCCGTGGATCCCCAGACAGCGGCCGCGGTGGCCTCGTACCGGATCGTCACCTACACCCACGTGTATCACGGCGGGTACGGGAGCCCGGAGGTGGATCACACCACGTCGAAAGTCCTGCGGGCGGTGCCTTCGGCGGACGGGCGTTCGGTGAACCTCACGCTCAACCAAGTGATGGAAGATCACATCCATGATTTCGATTTGTCCGGCCTCCGATCTAAAGAAGGGCGTCGACTGGTCCACACCAAGGCTTACTACACGGTCAATGAAATCCCCACAAATTAGCCGCATGCCCCGCAACTTGAGCACCGCCATTCATCGATGGGCCGCGCTGGCCGTGTGTTTTATGGGCGTGGTTCAGGCCGCAGACTCCGAGCAATGGCTGAGGTATCCGGGAAAATCCGGACCCGGAAAAGGCAAGCGGGTGATCTTGATGGCGGCCGATCAGGAGTACCGGAGCGAACAGTCGATGCCCATGCTCGCCAAGATCTTGAGCAAGCATCATGGCTTCGATTGCACGGTGCTCTTCGCGGTGAATGAAAAGGGCGAGGTGGATCCCACGATGCCGGTGTATCCCGAGAAGGGGAAACCCTTCCACGAACACCACATCCCGGGACTGGAACTGCTGGCGAAGGCGGATCTGGTGCTGTTCTTCCCGCGCCTGCTGACCCTGCCGATGAAGGAGCGCGAACTCATCGTTGACTACATTGATTCGGGTCGGCCGATCCTCTCGTTGCGCACCGGAAACCATGGGTTCCACGGGGCGTTGCCGTACAAGATCAACGGCAAGCAAGTGGACTGGGGTCAGGACGTGCTCGGAGGGAGCTTCATGAACCATCATGGCCAGTGGCATGCGGACTCGACCCGCGGGATTCTGGTTCCGGAGATGAAGGATCATCCGATTTTGCGCGGGGTGAAGGACATTTGGGGCAACTCCGATGTGTACCGCACCTACAAGGAAGGCGGCCATTTACCGTCAGGCTGCACCGCCTTGGTCTGGGGCCAACCGCTCCTGGGTCGTAAACCCACCGACGCTCCCAATCCTGAGTTGGAGCCGCTGCCGGTGGTTTGGTTCAAGCATTGGCAAACCCGCAATGGCCGTCAGGCGCGCGTGGTTCAATCGACCATGGGCAGCGCCCACGACCTTCAGTGCGCCGATTTGCGTCGGTTAATCATCAACGCCATTTACTGGGGATTGGGCATGGAGTCGGCCATCGACCCCAAACGCAGCGTGGACATCGTGGGCACTTACAAGCCCTTGGAGGCGGGATTCAACTACGCCGAACTCGGAGTGGTTCCCAAGCCGGTTTCGGCCTATCGATGACGGGTCGAATTGGGTTTGAATTGGAGTCAGTCTCAACGAAAACGACGTCGCCCGGGTGCAGGCGACGTCGTCGATATCGAGGTTGAGAGCGGAGTTTAAACCCCGCAGGTTCCTCACGGCTGACGCACAAAGAAGATCGAAGGTTGCAACCCTTGTACGCCGCTGTTGCGGGCCATGATCTCACTGAGCGTCACCCGATTCAGGATCGCCAAATCCCGAGGATCGAACCCGGCATTCTCGAACCAGAAGCGGTCGCCGTCGCGCAGGCGGCGGAACTGGTCGGTGATGACCGCGTCGGTCGTGATTCCGACGCTGCCGCCCGGGATGGGGTCTTCGGACAGCATGCCAATCCACGCATCCACTTCGTCCACAGTGCGGTAGAGCGATTGGAGCGCTGCGGCCAACTCTGGATCCGAAGTGATTTGCCGGAAGGAGCGCACTCGGGGCAGGCCGAAATCACTGCGAACTGTATTGTAGCTGCCCAGACCGTGATCTCGCCCGCGTTGGATGTTAAGAGCGGCCAAGTCCAAACCGCCGGCGCCCGGAGGCCCGAACAGGAAGTTCCGCAGCGGGTCCACAATCAAGGTGTCCACGGACTCCGCAGAATTGGCCGCCATGTAGCGCAAGATGGGGTTGATGCCGCCGATTGCGGGAATGACCTGAGGATTGAAGAAGGCTTCGGCCAGATCCACGTTGTCGATCTCGACGAAGGCTTCGTTGAGGATGCCGATGTCGGGTCCGACTTGCGAGTGACCGAAGCGGTAGGCGGCCGTGGCGAAGGTATTGCCGATGCCGGGGTTGATACGCGGGTTGTATCCCTTGTAAGGCGGCAGCCGATGACCGAGCAGGGCCGGGATGAATTCATTCACCGTGATGCTCTGGAACTCGGCGGTGACCCAACGGCGGGCCTCCTGGTAGAGGCGTTCGTCATTCCAATCTGGGTGCTGGGTCGCCATGCGGGTGGCTTGGGAATTGTGCTCCCGGAGGAACACGGTGTGCAGCGCGGTGAGACCGGGTTGTTCATTGGCCCGCACGTCTCCGGCCACGATCAATGAGGTCGCCGGCAGTCCCAGCGGGTTGTCGTTGGACTGCGTGCCGTCATTGAGCGGAAGCAGTTCGCCAATGGCGGTGGAACGGCTCTTAAGGCGGCCGCCGGAGAAGGTGCGCAGCCACGAGGACCGATCAGCGGAAAGGCCGTAGATGTGGGACGCATCGATGAATGCGGAGACCCCGTTGACCTGCTGACGGGGTGATCGGACTCCCGTCGTCGGATCCGAGGCCGAGCGCACCATGGGAATCACCGCCGCGCCCGTCGCCTTGGGGTCGAAATACACATCGCCGCGGGGTACTGAGATATCCATCCGCTCTTTGCTTCCCGACAGCGCCAATCCCAGATCGTGGTCGAGGAATTGCCCGAATTCGTAGATCGCGGTGGAAAGTCTGCTGGAGTCGGCCGTGACTTGGTCACCCTGAGCCGAAAGCACATTGGAAATGACTCGGGCACTCGGGCGTCGAACTCCGGGCGGCATGGAGAGACCGTCGGCGTAGGCGGCTCCGCTGGTTTCCCGAAGGTACTGGGTGCTCGCGCTTCCCCAGGTGGGGTTGGCGGGATTGTTGCCGCGGCCATCCCAGGATCGGAATTCGGGGGCGGTGGGCTTCTGCGGCGGCGTCATCGGACCGGGTGGCGGGAGATTCCCTGGGCCGGGCGGACGCGGCATTTCCCGAGTGGGCGGCGGTGCCTGTGGTGACGGTGGAGCGGGGCGCTGCTGTTGGGCGTGTAGGCCCAACGGGATGGCGACCGAGAGCAACAGCGCGCCGATCGTGCGGGGCGTGGAGCTGAGTGTATTCATGCGTGGGTTGGTGTGTTGTTGTGAACGGTTCCCGAACCGACTCGTTGCCTTCTGACAACACCTCCAGT
>CAINWP010000193.1 GCA_903854475.1 uncultured Verrucomicrobiota bacterium | reverse complement strand
GTTTTATACCGGCGATGAAACCTACGTCTTCAAAAAGAGCAGCGGCCAGAAGCTCAGCGGTGACGAGATGGTCGAATTCTACGCCCGCCTCTGCGCCAAGTACCCCATCGTCTCGATCGAAGACGGCTGCGCCGAAGGCGACTGGAAGACCTGGAAGAAACTCACCGACAAGCTCGGCAGCAAGACCCAGCTCGTGGGTGATGATCTCTTCGTCACCAACGTCAAGTTCCTCCGCAAGGGCATCGAGACCGGCACCGCCAACTCCATCCTCGTGAAGGTCAACCAGATCGGTACCCTCACCGAGACCCTCGACGCCGTCGAACTCGCCCAGAAGAACAACTACACCGCGGTTCTGTCCCATCGTTCCGGCGAGACCGAAGACAGCACCATCGCCGACATCGCCGTCGCCACGAACTGCGGCCAGATCAAGACCGGCTCACTCAGCCGCACCGATCGCACCGCCAAGTACAACCAACTCCTGCGCATCGAGCAAATGCTCGGCAAGAATGCCGTGTACGCCGGCCGCAGCGCCCTGCCCAAGGCTCGCTGAACCCCATTGAAGGGATGTTTCGCCCCGCGGAACCGCCCATGCAGCCCAGGCCCGGAGATCGAACCCTCGATCTTCGGGCCTTTTTGTCGCGACGCTTTTCCTCTGACAACCCTCATCTTTCGATTGGCCGAACCGCCGGGCGGAGTCCTACCGTCAGCACCATGAAGCGTCTGTGGCAGATTGTCGGGTTGGGACTCCTGCTGAGCGGGTCGGCCTCGGCCGCCAAGTTCACTCCCCTAGAAACCGGCACTAACGACACCCTCTTCTTCTCCTACGCCCAGTCCCCCGACGGGCAATGGATTGCCGGTGGTTCTCAAGCGCGCCGCGATGCCGCCAACACCAACCAGCCCCCTTCGGGCGGATCGGTGGTCTTGTGGCGAACCCGAGATGGCCGCCGCGATTCGGTCCTCGGAGATCACGCAGCGACTGTCAACTGGATGCAGTTTTCCGATGACAGCAAAACCCTGGTCAGCGGCAGCGGCACCTCGGGGTTGCTCAAAGTCTGGTCGATGACTGATCATTCCCTGCGCCACACCCTCCGCCTAAAAGAACCGCTCATCGCCTCCTCGACACTCGGTTCCCAATTGGTCTGTGCCCTCTCGCCGGATGGCAAACGCTTGGCTGCGGCCGGGGCCGTGGTCAAACCGGTGGGCATTAGCCAGACCTCCGAAGCCGCCACGCTCATGGTATGGGACCTCACCACGGGCCAGGTGCTCTGGACGTTACCCCAGTGCGGAGTCGGCACCTTGGCCTTCACCCCAGATGGCCAGACCCTGCTGGCCTACACGCGAAACATCGTCTGGGAGGAAGTCCGTGGATTCCACTCGGCGAGGATCGCGGATGAACGGCTCATGTCTTGGAACGCCTCCAATGGCGCCACCAATTTCATGTCACCCATCCCCGGCATGAACCCCAGCCACTTGGTGGTCTCCGCCAAGTCCGGCGGCGTGCTCGCACTCTCCGGAGACCGCAACACCTGGTATGATTTGAAAACCGGATCCGTCTCGCGCGAACAACCCATCCAATTGCGGCGCTCATTGCATGTGGCCGTGATGAATCGTGACGAAGACCAACTGTTAGTGATCGAGTTTTCGGCCGAGAACCTGCACCGAGTCCGCATCGCGGACGGCGCCACCTCCATCGCCGGTAGCTTCAAGGGACACACCAATCGTGTGATGTTTGCCGCCGTCTCCAGCGACCTGAAACGCATCGCTGGCACTCGTTCAAACCGTCCGGTGTTGGTCGATCTCGAAGCACCTTGAGGGTCCCCGTCTCAGCCAGACCGGTTTGCTGCCAGATCGGTCATGCTGGCTGCGCCTTCTTTCGCAAGACCATCGTTGGTCACTTGTGACTGGGGTCAGCATGACTCGCGCCTCGCCTTGCAAAAGAATCGGCCACGCCATCCCGTCCCTCCCCACTGAATCGTTCTGGCTAAAGATTCCCAACCCGCCGTCCGGGAATGGCTTGAGGCCCACCGCCGATCGGCGTTCCTCGATCGGGTCAAACCCCGGAGCTCAAACCTGCCAACCGACCTTGAAGGCTACCTCGTAACCTACGGGGTCGGCCGTGCCACCCACCGCACCGACCCATCGGTCGGAGTATAGCGCAGGACTTGTCCGGAAGGTGCCTCCGGTACCCGTGCCAGAAACCCGGCTTGCACCAACTCCTGCAACTGGGACGGGTAGCGATCTTCGGCCGCATGAAACTGCTGC
>CAINWP010000192.1 GCA_903854475.1 uncultured Verrucomicrobiota bacterium | reverse complement strand
CGGAATTGGCGGCTCTGGCCGATCGCGGAAAACTCCATGATCCAGCAGTCCTCAGGTCTCAGGTGAAGCGCTTGATCAAAGACCCACGATCTCGGGCGTTGTTTGACGGTTTTGGCGCGCAGTGGCTGGGACTGGCGAGTTTGGAAAGTAAGACGTTCGACGCCGCGAAGTTTCCGCAAATGAACGCCGGGATGCGCTGGGCGATGTACGAGGAGGCCCGCCTGTTCTTTGAGAGCATCGTGCGCGAAAACCGGAGTGTCGTGCGGTTTGTGGATTCGGATTACACGTTCCTCAATGGAACCCTCGCGCCGATTTATGGGCTGGAAAACACCGTCACCGGTTCGCGAATGCGTCGGGTGACGCTGACGAATCCGAACCGAGGCGGGGTTCTCGGAATGCCGGGTATTTTAGCGACAACCTCGTTTCCGAACCGCACCAGTCCGGTCAAACGCGGCGTTTGGGTATTGGAACAGGTGCTGGGTGAGAAGGTGCCGCCGCCACCGCCGAATGTTCCGGCCTTGGAAAAGCAGGATCAAAAAACCGTCGCCCAACTGACCTTGCGGCAGCGGACCGAGCTTCACCGAACCGACGCCGTGTGTGCCAACTGCCACAAGATTCTGGATCCCATCGGCTTTGGTTTGGAGAACTTCGATGCTATTGGCCGTTGGCGCGATCGCGATGACACCGGCGGAGCCATTGAAGCGGCCGGGGAACTCCCCGGAGGGGAACGCTTCAGCGCGCCCAAAGATCTCAAAACACTCATCGCCGCTCGTTCGGATGACTTGGCTAGGAATTTGACAGAAAAGTTCCTGGCCTACGCCCTTTGCCGGCAGTTAGAGGGCTACGACGAGGTCGTTGTGGATCACTTGATGGAAACCCTCGCTAAAGACGGCTACCGTCTGCAGACACTCATCACGGAAATTGCCACTAGTTATCCGTTTACGCACCGACGGGTCCAAGACTCAATCGCTTCTACTCTCCATGAAAAGTAACCATCGGATGGATCGTCGCACGTGTCTGAAAGGGATCGGGGCTTCGCTCGCTCTACCGCTTTTGGACATCATGGCTTTGGCCGAAGTCGGCAAGAGCAAGGGAGTCAAACCGCCGGTGCGACTGGGGTTCATGTACATGCCCCATGGGGTCATCATGGAGCAGTTTTGGCCGAAGAGTCCGGAGAGTTTCTTAACCTCTCCGCCGCCCGCCTTGGCCTCGCTGCGCCCCGTGTTGGATCAATGCCTGATGATGAAGGGCATCTCCGGAGTTCCGATTGCGCCATTCAATGGAGCTCCCCATGCGCTCGAGTTGTCCACCTGGCTCACCGCGGCACTGCCCGATGCAAATCAGCGGGATGTGATTAAAATCGCAATTTCTGCTGACCAGATCGCTGCGAATTTTATCGGTGGCTTCACGGCGCTGCCGTCTCTGGAGTTGGCCACGATGCCCCAGACGCACAAGGAGAACCAAGACGGCCTCAATGAGGGGTACTATTCTCACTGCAGTTTTCGTTCGGCCACTCAGGCCGTACCAGCCGAAATCAATCCGCGGAACGTTCTCAGTCGGCTCTTTGGGAAGTCCCAGAAAACCGGAAGCTCCGGCCAGGTAGATCCTCTGGATCGGCAAATGCTCGATCTCGTTCTCGGCGGCGCCAAAGACTTGCGCCGGACACTGCCTCGGGACGATCAGCAAAAGCTCGATGAATACTTAGACAGCGTTCGCAGTGTGGAACGCCGGATCGCAGCCATCGAGTACCGCCAAAAGGAAGCGGCACTGGAGGCAGCCGGTGTGAGTGTGAGCAAACGGTTGGCATCGGATTCGCCGCCCATCGACATCAAAATTCCCGAGGGCGAAAAGCGCAGCGAATACATGGAGGTGATGTGTGATCTGAACGTGCTGGCGTTCCAGACCGACACGACTCGCGTGAGCACGTACATCGGTTCCACTCCGAATGGGGTTTCGTATCCAGAACTGGGGTTCAACGACGAACACCATTCGCAGACGCACCACAACAACGAGGCCGATAAACTCGGCAAGGTGGCGGCGATCACCGCCTTCAATATCGCCCAGTTCGCCCGGATGGTGCAGAAGATGCATCAACTGAAGGAAGGGGACGGCACGCTGCTCGACAACTGCATCATGATGTGGGGCTCCGGGCTGGAAGACGGCAACGTGCACGCCCGGGAAAACCTGCCGTTCATTCTCGCTGGAAAGGGCGGGGGATCCCTCAACACCGGGCGCTTCCTGAGCGGCATCAAAGGTAACCAAGGAGACCTTCTGACCACGCTGCTCGCGTGTGTGGGTATTCCACTGGATCGACCTGTTGGGATTGCGACAAAACAGATTCGAGAAATGACGACCTTTCTTTAAGGCCCATCCTGAGGAATGAGCCTTCGAAGCTTTCGGCTGCCACGCACTGAAATGAACTTCAAAACCATCATTCTAGTCGGGATGGATTGGTTGAGGCTCGGCTTTACCGCTTGCCGGATCGGGGGAACTCTCAGTGTGAAGTATTCCCAAAGACCATGACTGCGATGAGACGTTTTCTGGAAGGAGTTGCGCTGCGAATTTGGATGGTCGCATTGACCGCATTGGCCGGTCTTTCGTTGATCCAAACCTTGGCCTCCGCTCCGCCCCGGCATGCCCTCTCGATGGAGACACCGGAGTGGCCTCGCAGCTACCGCTTGCATGTTGAGTTCAGCGACAAAACGGGAGGTGTGGTTCGATGGGGCAAGGAATGGAGTCTTCCTCTCCGCGGTGCGGTTGCTCAGGACATCGCGGTGGAGTACCCCGCAGAGGGGCCGCCGATTCTCCGTGTTTGGAGCGATGGCGCGCTCGTCCGAGGTCCCGAAGAAATTGCGGCACTCAGCACCGGCGGCGGCGTTGACTTCCCATCAGCGGGCATATCCTTCGGCAAGGATGTAACGGCTCGGGTGCAGTTTCAGGCCCAGGGGCCAGGCACTGTCTTGGCCGTGTGTTCTCCCCATGGAAACTGGGAGCCCGGTTCCAAGGCGCTGTTTATCCGAGATGGTCATTTGGTTTATGACATCGGTTGGTTGGGAGCCTTGAGCGGCGGCCCTCGGGTGGATGACGGGAAACCCCATGTGGCTATTCTCAGCGTGATCTCTGGGAGAACACGGATTTGGCTCGATGGCCGCAAGATTGCGGACCGGGCGGATTTTTCGAAGCCAGATCCCACTGGGCAAATTCTCAAGGTCGGAAGGGCCACTCCCGACTTCGCTGGTAACTTGAGCCGCGGTCGGGTGGAAAGCGTGAGACTGTGGCGGCGGGGATTCTCGGAATCCGAAATCGGTGGGTTGCTGGATCCGGCCGGACCGACCGTTGAGACTGCCGACTTTGTTCACCAACCGGGCGATGCCTCCGATCGTCCCGTTATCGAACCCGCCAACGGAGTGGCCGTGCGTCACGCTTGGGTGCAGCCATTGGAAACAGCGGACCATGCTGCGTTGGTGGCGGGTTGGAATGATCGCACCTTGGCCGAAGGAAAGGTCCTCTACGAGTCGCTGTGCGTGGCCTGTCACGGGACCCGGGAGGCCCCGGGATCGCTTCCGACCGCGTTGCGCTTTGCGGAGGGCGTGTTCAAGAATGGTTCCGACCCAGACTCGATGTTCCACACCTTGACCCGTGGTTATGGGCAGATGGTGCCACAGAACCAGTACACGACCGCCCAGAAGTACAGTGTGATCCAGTACATCCGGGAGACGTTCCTGAGGCCGCACAATCCCAGTCAGTTTGTCGCCGTGACGCCCGCTCTGTTGAACGCACTGCCTAAGGGGCTCATGCGGGCTCCGGTCGAACAGGAAGATCGGACGCCTGCGCCGTATCTGCGGATGGATTTCGGCCCGGCGCTCTTTTGGACCTTCCAAGTCGAACCGGGAAATATCGCCCAGAAAGGCATCGCCATTCGTCTCGACGAAGGGCCCGGCGGCGTCAGCAAGGGACGTGCTTGGATGGTCTACGATGAGGACACACTGCGGGTGGCCGCAGCGACGACCGGCGAGTTCGTGGATTGGAAGGGCATCGCCTTCGATGGCAGCCACGGAACCCACACCGGCTTGATTGGCCAACGGCATTTCGTGAATCCGGTCGCCCCTGGGGTCGCCTCTCCTGAGGGGGATTGGTCCGACCACCGTCTGCTTGGGAAGGACGGGCGTCGCTACGGACCCTTGCCTCGGGAATGGGCACGGTATGACGGGCTCTATCTTTACGGCAAAACGGTGGTGATCGCGGCCACCGTCGGCGGCACGCGGGTGCTCGAGTCGCCGGGTTGGCTCGATTACGGCACCACACCGGTTTTTACCCGCACCCTGAATCTCGGGAAGTTGGGCAAGCCCATCCAACTGAGGGTAGCCCCAGAGACCGTCTCGGTGGCGCTGTCGGGAGATGGGACTCTCAGAAAACAGTCCGGCTTTTGGGTCGCTGAATTGCCGCCTTCAGCCAAGACCCGGATTTACATTTCGCGGGCCGATCCCGCGTCGCTGGCGGCACTGGTTCCCACCGTTCGTGGGCTGATGGACTTGGAGCCCTTCACTCACGGTGGGCCCAAGCGCTGGGATGAAGAAATCGAGACCCGGTCGCAGCCGGGAAAAACCGGTGGCCCTTTTATTGCCGACGACTTCCCGCTGCCGGTGGAGAACCCGTGGCAAAGTTGGATGCGCCCGGGAGGCTTTGATTTCACGCCCGATGGCCGTGCCGCCATGGTGGGCACTTGGAATGGCGATGTCTGGCGGGTGGAGGGCCTGACGGATCCGGCCCCGGCGACCCTGCGGTGGAAACGAATTGTGAGCGGTCTGTTCCAACCACTGGGGGTCAAATATCGAGGCCAGGATCTTTTCATCACGTGCCGCGATCAAATCGCGCGGCTCCAGGATCTCAACGGCGACGGAGAGGTGGATTTCATCGGCAATTTCAACAACGACCACCAGGTCACCGAGCACTTCCACGAATTCGCCATGGGTTTGCAAACCGATGAGTCGGGCAACTTGTATTATGCCAAGTCCGGCCGTCATGCCTTGGACTCAGTGGTGCCTCACCATGGCACCTTGTTGCGGGTGCGGGCCGATGGTCTTCAGACGGACATCTTGGCAACCGGCTTCCGGGCAGCCAATGGAGTGTGTCTCAATCCTGATGGCACTTTCTTCGTGACGGATCAGGAGGGTTTTTGGACTCCAAAGAACCGGATCAACCGGGTGCACGTCGGGGGCTTTTACGGAAACATGTTCGGCTACACGAGTGTGACCAACACGGCCGACTCGGCCATGGAACCGCCCATGGTTTGGATCACCAACCAGAAGGATCGCAGTCCGGCGGAATTGGTGTGGGTACCGAAGGGAGCCTGGGGTTCATTGGGCGGTTCGCTCTTGAATCTCAGCTATGGCACCGGCCGCGTGTTCATCGTGCCACATTCCCAGCGTAACGCTCCGTCACAGGGAGCAGTGTGCGAATTACCCATGCCGGCCTTTGCTACGGGGATTATGCGCGGCCGCTTTGGATCGGACGGGGCGTTGTACACGTGCGGGATGTTCGCGTGGGCGGGCAATGCAACGGGCCCCGGAGGCTTTCACCGCATTCGTCGTGCGAACACGCCGGCTTATTTGCCGGTGGCTATCGAGCCGAGCAAAGGGACCTTGGCGGTGCGCCTGAGCGATCCGCTGGATCCCGAAGCGATCCGGCCTGAGGCGTTTGCCTTCAAGGTCTGGTCACTCAAAAGGACGGCGGGTTATGGTTCGGATCACCACAACGAACGGGCGCTGTCGATTCGAGGGGTACGCCTGGAGGGCGATCGTCGAACGCTGATCTTGGACATCCCGGACCTGGCTCCAACCCAGTGCTATGAGTTGAAGCTGAACCTCACCGTGCCCGGTGGTAGCTCGGTGGAGCGGGTGTTGCACGGTACAGTCAACGACCTCACGAGGTCCTAACCGATCTGGAAGTGGGGGCGTGATAGCAGAAGCCACTGATCCACAGTGGACCGCGGATGGATTGAGTGTTTTGAATACACCCAATCCCTCCATGAAAACGCAGTTCACCCAGTCCCGACGTCAATTCCTCCGAGGCACTGCCGTGGCCGGAGCCGGAATGCTCTTGATGCCACTAGCGATGCATGCAGCCCGCTCGCGATCGGCCTCCGAGCGCATCACCGTCGGAATGATTGGCATTGGTGCCATGGGACGTCCGCATCTCGATCGGTTGTTGGGTTTCGAGGATGTTCAAGTGGTGGCGGTTTGCGATGTGGAGAAGACCCGTCGGGAAACGGCGCAGGCTCAAGTAGAGAAGCGCTACGCAGCGCGCCAAAAAGACGGGGTGTTCAAAGGTTGCGATGCTTATATCGATTTCCGCGATTTGATCGCCCGTAAGGACATCGATGCCGTGGTCGTGGCCACACCGGATCACATGCATGTGATCATCGCTTTGGCGGCGGCCCGGGCGGGGAAGGACATTTATTGCGAGAAGCCCCTGACTCAAAATATCCACGAGGGACGTCTGTTGGTGGATGCGGTGAAAAAGCACCGCATCATTTTTCAGACCGGAAGCCAGCAACGCAGCGAGTTCAACGACCGGTTCCGGAAGGCCGTGGAGTTTATCTGGAATGGCCGAATTGGCCACCTCAAGACGATCCACGTGGGCGTGGGCGCTCCGCCGGTGGCTTGCGATCTTCCGGATCAACCCACACCCGCCGATGTGGATTGGGAGCTGTGGCTGGGCCCAGCCCCGTTGCGCGGCTACAACGAGATCTTGTGCCCCAAGGGAATGCACCGGCACTACCCGCTCTTCCGCAGTTACCGTGAGTTTGCCGGTGGGGCCTTGGCTGACATGGGGGCGCACCATTTTGACATCGCGCAATGGGCCATGGGCATGGATGCCAGCGGCCCCACGTTAATTACGCCGCCCGCGGGAGACGCTGTCACCGGACTTAAGTTCACCTATGCCAACGGCGTAGAACTCTTCCATGGCGGGAAAAGCGGATGCACCTTCGAGGGAACCGATGGAACCCTTTATGTGGACCGCGGGGTCCTGGAGAGCAGTCGGCCGGAGATTCTGAGCGCTCCACTGTCAGCCACCGACAAACGCGTCTACCCCTCCAACCAACACATGAGGAACTGGTTGGACTGCGTGCGAGAACGGCGTCAGGCCATTTGTCCGGCCGAAGTGGGCCATCGAACAGCCTCGGTATGCCACTTGGCGAACATCGGCTACCAATTGCGCCGCCCACTGCATTGGGATCCGGTGAAGGAGCTGTTCCGCAAAGACCCGGAGGCCAATCAACTGGTGTCTCGCAAGCCGCGGGCCCCGTGGTCTTACTCCAAGTCTTGAGCTCATTTTGTTGCCGTCAAGAGCCACCCGAGGGCGTGGCCCGGCGCGCAGGGCAGGATCTTCGCGTTCCTCCCAACTCAATCATCCCACTTTAGTTCAACGCGGAGATCGATGACGGCGGCCTGCCATGGTTTTTTGGGTCCTGATGAGTCACTCGGCGCTGAGAGACAATCCTGCAGGGCGTGAGGTGCCAAAGCACAAGGAACGCAAGGCGGCCTGATGGGGGGCTGGGTCTAGATTGGGTCCAATGAGCACGGCGATGGCTGCGGGGTGAGGGAGCGCTGGAAACTCTTCGATGAAGTGATGACCCCAGACTTGTTGGAACAGAAAGAGTTTCTCCGGAGCATGGGTGAAGCGCACAAACCCCTTGGCTCGTACGACCTCGCGCGGATTGAGCCGGCTGAGGAAGGTCTCAAAGGCCTTCCGCTCCACAGGCACCGGAAATCGCCACGTCACGCTGCGATAGCCGGTGTGCAAATGAGGGGTTGCCAGAGCCTCCTCATCGTTCAGCGCACCATTCGCCGCATCGATGCGAACCTCGGCGGGGGGCCTGCGAAGGAGGTCGCCGATGTCTGGCAGACCGAAGGGGAGCCGGATGCGCTGAGCGCGGGGATTTTGTTCGGCGATGATGGTTTCCAGCGAATCCAATTGGTGGGCGTCAAGGCGATCGCATTTGGAAAGGCAGAGGACGTTGGCGAACTCAATTTGTTTGCGCGCCAAGACCCTCTCTCCGAGGTCGCCCTCGGGTTGGGCATACCATGGGGCATCCACCACGCTTACTACGGCGTGCAATTGTGCATGCTCTAACAAGTCGGTATCCGTGAGGACATCGATGACATTGTCTGGGTCTGCCAATCCGCTGGTTTCCACGATGATGTAATCGCAGTCCCCCGACTTGGCCAATTGAGTCACGGCTCGGTCCAGCTCGTTCTCTGGCGCGCAGCACACACAACCGCCACTCACCTGGGCCACCGGCAAACCAGGGCGGTCAAGAATCTGGCTATCGACACTCTCGGCTCCGAATTCGTTCATCACCACGCCCATGCGCAAGCCCGTGGCCGGGGATTCCCGTAGCCATCGCAGCAGCAGCGTGGTCTTGCCCGATCCCAGAAAACCGGTGACTAGAATTACCGGCAAACGGTGTTTCGCGGCCGTGGGTTGTTCCGTGGCGTTCCCGGGATTCATGCGCAGGCGGCGGCCAATTCGGGCCACAGCTGCACGGCCATTCGCATTCCGGCGGCATAGGCATCGAGGCTAAACTTCTCGTTGGGCGAATGGGGATTGTCGTCGGGCAGGGACATGCCGAGGAGCAGGGTATCGGCTCGCAAGTGCTTCTTGAAGGCTGCCACGATGGGAATGCTGCCGCCTTCGCGCATGAGCAGCGCCTCCCGATTGAAGCCGGCGGACATGGCGCGCAAGGCGGCCTGGGCGAGGGGACCCTTCGGCGAAACAAGGTACGGTTCGCCACCATGACCGTGCTTCACCGTGAGACGCACGGTCGGCGGGCACAGCGATTGGAGGTGCTTTTTGACCGCCGCCAAAATCTTGGTGGGTGTCTGGTCGGGGACCAGCCGGAGGGTAATCTTGGCGCTGGCCCAGGCCGGCACGATGGTCTTGCTGCCTTCGCCTTGGTATCCGCTGGTGAGGCCATTGATTTCAAAGGTGGGGCGGCAGGTGCGACGCTCATTGGCCGTGAACCCTTTTTCGCCGGTCAACTCAGGCACTCCGAGGAACTTGGCGTACCGCTTGTCGTCCTGCGGAATCCGAGCCATTTGCTTGCGCTCGTAAGAGGAGAGAGGAGTCACCTCGTCGTAGAATCCCGGCACAGTAATTCGACCGCGCTTGTCCCGCATTTGGGCGAGCAACTGGCACAAGGCGAAGGCTGGGTTCTCTAGGCTGCCTCCGAAGAGGCCGGAATGAAGGTCTCGCGATGGCCCGTCGATGCGGACTTCGAGTGCGGCGATACCCCGCAAGCCATAGGTCAAAGCAGGGTATTCCAACGAAGGAATGCCATTGTCCGAAATCACCACCGCGTCGCAGGCTAGTTCCTTTCGGTGCTTAGGCAGGAAACTGTAAAGCTGAGTGGAACCCACTTCTTCTTCGCCCTCGATAAGGAAGACCAAGTTGCACGGAAGCGGGGTTCCGCTACGGACGTAGGCCTCGACGGCATTCAGGTGAGCCAAATGTTGGCCTTTGTTGTCGGCTGATCCACGGGCAAAGAGATTCCGGCCTTCGATGCGGGGTTCGAACGGCGGGGTCTTCCACAAATCGAACGGCTCGGGCGGTTGCACATCGTAGTGGCCGTACACCAGGAACGTCGGTTTCTTCGGATCCGACTTGGGAGTACGGGCTACGACGATGGGATTGCCGTCGGTTTCATGGACCGTGGTGTCCAACGTCAAACTCCGGGCTCGGTCGGCAATCCACTGCGCCGCCGCGCGGAGATCCGGCGCGTGCTTGGGTTGGGCGCTAACACTTGGAAAGCGCACATAGTCGCAGAGGGAGTCGATGAACTGGGTCTGGTGTTCCTCGAGGTACTGGAATACAGGGTTCATGTTCGGTGCGAAATTCGTTGATCCGTCGATAGTCCTTATTGGGAAAAAGCCGGTGACTAAATCAATTCTTGGGTTTTCCGAATCCCCGGAGCAGACCCTCGATGGCCTTGGCCGCAGAATTGGTCGGGATCAACGCGTTGATGGTGTTGGTGTTCAGGAGAGGGTTGACCTTCGGCGCGGGCACGTTGTCTGTAGCCACTGGTGGCGGGTTAACCTTCAGCACAGGCGCATTGGTTGCAGTCGCGGGTGATGGGCTACTCTTCGTAGCAGGAGCAGGCGCATTGGTCGCAGTCGCAGTGGCGGTCGCAGGAGAGGCCGCAGGGGTGCCAAGCAAACTGCCCAGTACTCCGGCAGCTCCGGCCACTTTCCCACCCAGGTTGCCGCCCAATCCGGCCGCGGCACGTCCGAGGGTCTTGGCCCCCATGGATGCCAGAGCCAGCTTGTCGATGGAGGGTGACGGGTTGCCCAAAGTGCCCTTCACGGTGAGGAACTCCGGCAGCGGAGCGTAAGCCGCATTGGTCGGCGTTGAGGCATCGAGCAGCATGGCCTTTTCAGAAATCTTCCGGGACAGAGCGATCGTGACCGGGATGTTCATCGGCGAGTTGGTCAGTACGGGGGCGAAGCGCAGGCCTCCGCGGGCGTCGATGCGGAGGGCGGCGCTTTGAATGCGAGCCGTTTTGAGGGAGACGGCGCCGTTGCCAATGTCCGTAGAGAGATCAATGACATCGAGGGGCTCTGCTTCTAGGTCATCCACCCATGAACCGGTCTTCGCCTGAGTGCCTCCGGTCAATTGTCCGAGCCAGGTGCCGACTTGTGCGGTCGGGTTCTGGATGAGTTTCGGCAGCGCCGTCACGACATTGATGATGGTCCGGATGAGGGGTGTCTTGGCGTCACCCAATTTGAGATTAAGATTTGTGGCCGTGAAGGCGAAGCCGCCATTGAGGTTGGAAGATAAGGAAGCTCCAGTCACACCGGCACCACGGATGTTGGCGTTGACCAAGAGGGTGCCATGGATTTGTCCCTTCCGTTCCGGAGCGAAGCTGTTGATGAACGGCTCCAGCGAAAGTCGGTCGATACGCAGTTGTGTGTCGTAGCGATAGCCCGGCACGCCGACATTGGCGGTGACCTTGGCTGTGATCGGAGCTCCGTTGAGCTTCAGGGAGAGTGGGTCGATGGCGATGACCGAGTCCTTGAGGCTGAGGCGGGTTTTCCAATCGGCGATCTCAATTTCACGGAGGAGGACTTTCGCGATATTCACATCCACTGCTAGTTGACGCAAAGGCAGCGTGATCGGGGCCGGTTCACCGGGTTCCACCGACCCGGCGGCCGGTTTGGAAACCGCGGCGGCCGGGGCCGGAGTCGCATTGGTTTTGGCGGGGCCGGCCAGCAGGTTGTAAAGCGACGTCAGGTCTAGGCCGTCGCTCTGGATAGAGAGGGAGCTGGGCGCGGCATTGGTGGCCAGGTCAACCGACCCCTTGAGCACGAGTTGGTTTGCAGCGAGCGCAGTTTTGCCCAAGTCCACGCGGAGGTTCTTGAGGTCGATCGCCGAGCCTCGTTGAGCCACATCGAGCGTGACCCCAATTGCAAAAGGCGTGTTGGGAACCGATCCGGTGGGGTCGTTGACCACGAGCCGGCTCACTCCCAAGTCGGTTTGAAGGGAGAGGCCGCCGCCCTTGAGCAGGCTGACCTTGCCGTTCACATCGAGCGAGACCGAGACGAGATTCTTCGGCGCCAGTGCGGCCGCGACAAAGGGACCGATCGCGCGTTCATTGAAGTCGATGGTCTTGAAGGCGAAGTCTCCGATTTTCTGCGCGAGGTCGTATCGGCCGCTGGCTTCAAGCATCCCTCCCAGGCCCGGGCCGCTCTGTGCGGTGAGTTGGAGTTTTTGGAGGTTGAGGGTGTTGCCAGAAAGGTCGGCCAACAGGCTGATGGCCGACTGATAGTCTTGAAGCTTCAATTCGCCGAAGTGGCCGGTCAAGCCAGCCAGAACGAGATCAGTGGCCAGATTGGTGACGCCGGGCTTTGCATCGATCTTGCCGTTGATTCGCAGGGTGCCTGCAGAGAATGAAGCGGTATCGATAGGGAATGTTTCCAGCAGCGCGGGGATTTGGAATTCGCCGTTGAACTCAGCGCGGGAATTCTTCTGATCCGTATTGTGGCCGGCCGATGCTTTGAGGGTCACGAGATCGCGGCCCGAGTGCTGGAGGTTCAAATCGAGTGCCTTGACGTTGAGGTCCTTGAATTCAGCCAGCGTGGCATCGGTGGCCAGCTTCAGTTGCAGCCCGCGAATGGTTTTAGCGCCAACGACCAAAACGACATTATCGAGTGCGGTTTGCAGTGTGGCTTGGAGATCCTTGCCATCGCGAGTGGCTCGAACCGTGAGTTGCGCGGACACGGTGGCCGAGGGGAGGTTGGTGCCAGCCAGCGCCGTCCAGTCGGTGGTTTCCAACCGGTTGATCGATAGCTTGAAGGTGGAATCCGGGACTCCTTGACCCGCCTTGGCCCACGACAGGGACATCGGTTGATCGAGTCCGCCGTTGATGAGAGAGCGCCCCGCTTGGGTGACCGTCAACCCCAGCGTTTCCAGTTTGGCCGACTGTTCGGCCTGATTCACGGTGGTGCGGTACTCGGTGACGATTTGGAGCTCTGGCGTCTTGTCGCCGGTAGTTGTCATGAGGCTCAGGTCACCGATGGTGACGCGGCCTTGAGAGGCCACCACCTTGCCGTGCTGGAGCAAGTCGACACGGCCGTCGGCGCTGATGGCCGTGCGTCCGAGATCGTAAGGGAGCATAGGCGCGGCCACCTTGAGGACGCGGCGATCGATGCCGGCGATTTGGTAGCGAATCTGCGCTTCTTGTTTGGCCAGATCAAATGGACCGCTCAGCGACACAGAACCGAAGGATTGCCCGCCTTGCTCAAACGCCAATTTGAGTTGGCGTAGTTCGCTCGCAGAGCTGTCCACGGTGAGTGCGGCAGAAAACCCGCTGGCCTCTTTGAGCAAACCGGTGGCGGAGACAATGTCGGCACGGAGAGACCCCGCCACCGTCTGAGGCAACAACTCGGGATTGAGAGCGATGTCGTATTTGCCGCCGATTTTCCCCTTCAGCGAGGCTCCGTCTGGCAAGAAAACGGCCAGCAATGCGCCCAAGCTGAGTTGGGTGGTGGAACCATTGGCCAACTGATCGGCGGAAACGTTAATACCCGTAACTTCAATCGTTTGCTTCCCTCCTTGCGGTACGATTGTCGTCAATCGAAACGACCCGTCCTTGATGGCGACATTACGTACCTTCAGCAGGATCGGTTTGGAAGGGGTCGTGGAAGGGGCCGCGGCAGCCGTGGGTTGGCCCGAGGGTTTCGGGAGATTCATGGAGCCATCGGCTCCCTGTTCAAGGGTGATGACAGGGTTTTCGAGAAGCACCTCCGACACATCGATGGTGCCGCCCAAGATGGCCGTCAGGCTGTATTGCACGCGAATGCGATCAATTGTGGCCAGCGAAGCGGCTCCGGTAGGGGTGACTCGGAGCTTTGTCAGTTCCAAACCGGAGAAGGGATGGAGGGACACATCGTCGACAGCGATGGTGGCACCGATCGCGTCAGAGACCTTGGGCAGTACGAAGCTCTTCAAGAACATCGAACTGGTTAGGAAGAAATAAAGGACCACCAATGAGGCGGCGGCACCGCCGGCAATGAATGGCCAGCGACGAGCGGGACGGACGGTTTCAGAGGACATGTTCAAATTCGGAGGGGATCTTGTCTCGGGTTTCGCCTTCGGTGGAGACAAAACACTGTCGACTATTCCCAATTGTTCGGCACCGAAAGGTACGAGGCGAACTTCTCGCCGCAAGCCTTGGCTCGATCCCTACTGGGGGGAGGAGTTGCGTCGCCACAGAGACGGCGTGTCAGATGAACGTAACACGGTCGGTGATTGCCTTGAAGCGGGCGGCGCGGTTAATGAGGCCTCCTCTATGCGAGTCAAAGGTTTCACGCTCATTGAACTGCTGGTGGTCATCGCCATCATCGCCGTGTTGGCAGGCATGCTTCTGCCGGCTTTGGCCAAAGCCAAGGCGCGGGCCGCCCAGACCGCCTGCTTGTCCAACCTCCACCAGTTGGGTTTGGCTACTGCGATGTATGGTGGCGATTATCAAGATCGGTTGCCCTTTGTTCCGGATGAGGAGTTGCAATTGACTCCACCGGTGGATTCGAAGGGCAAACGCTACGTATCCATGGGCTCGTTCATGCCGGTCTTGGAACCGTATCAACCCAATGCGACCCTTTGGTGGAGTCCACCCGTCCCGCGAGCGGCTTCCAATGATTGGCGGCGGCATTTCGTGAGTTCGTGGCGGCGATCGGGGACCAACGATCCCTCCCGGGGGAGTGCCAATTACATTTCAGACAAACTGGCCGAATTGGACGTCAATGCCGCTCGCTACGCACGAGGCCGAACTCCGGAAAGCATCGCGCAATTGCGGGGTTCCAGCGTTTCCGACGAGGAATGGTTGATGAGCCCGTTCTTCGAGCGGTCCTGGTTGCCCAATTTCAAAGAGGCTTGGAGTGTTCCTGGGAGTGAGCCTCCGGCCACGGGATGGTCAGCTCATCGAGGTGGACGCAATCAACTGTATCTCGATTCCCATGCAGGCTGGATGAAGCGGGACATTGCTCGTTGAAGCCCCCGTGTCTTGCGAGGTCAGCCAAGACGGCGTTGTGGATGCACTATTTCTTGTCTGAGCTGCCTTCAAAAAGCACGCGGGCAAAGCACTCGGGCACGTGTGAATCCCAGATGCCGTGATGGTTCAGGGCCCAACCGCCCGAATCTTTGGCGGGGGCAGGGGCCTTGGCCGTGTTGAAACGGGAGAAATCCATGGCCCAGAGGTCGCCGTTCTTCGGAGGGATGGTCCGCTTGCCTTCAGGGAAGAGGGCTCGGATGCCAGACCAGGGCAGGGCGATCTCGACGGACCATCCCCGGTCCGTGTCGCTGTCGTCGTTCAAGGTGCCATTCACATGCACGGCCGTACGCATTCCTGGAAAGCGCCAATTGAAATGCCCGAGGCGGGGTCCCCGGGGATGGGTGGTGTAGCCCACACCATTGAACGGTTGGAGATTCTTGCGGGCAAACTCCGGTTGGGTGGCGAATCCGGAGCTCTGGTAGGCCGATTCCCAAATGAAGAACACTTCGTAAATCGTGTTGCGGGCGTTGATCTCAAATTCGTAGTAGGCGTTGTCGCCGGCGATGAAGAGTTCCACATCATTCTCGGTGTAGATCGCATCGTTGTGTTGCGTCAGTTGGGCCCGCACTTTGGGTTCCTCGATGGTGTAAGCCGCATAGAGATTCGTATCATCCCAGAGGAGGCGAACCCGCGTGTCCAAATACGAACCAGCACCCGAAATGAGATCTACGAACCGCTGGGAAACCGTCGCATGGGACCAAACCGATTCTTCAAGTTTCCCATCAATGGTCGGTGCCACTGGGGTTTTGCGAGCAACGACGGTTTTGGCGATTTGAGGATCGCAGGGCAGACGGCTCTTTTGGGTGGCTTCAGTCACGGCGTTGGTGGCGGCCGAAACAACGAGGGCATTGCCCAGGAGGAGCAGTACCCCGAAACGATAGAGGCGGGTAGGAACCAAAGACATCACACGACGAGGGTCGGCCGGGTGCTCTCTCACCGCAAGCGGTGGTTCAATGACTCAAAGAGCTCAGATGTAATGACCCATTGTCGATGGAGAGGGTTGGGCTGGCCAGTTGACGGGAGTGTTGATCGCAAGTAATACGTACGCGTACAAAATGCCACTCGAGAAACTAGCCGCCGCGTTCTTCCTGCAGATGGCGATCATTTTGTTTCTGTGCCGCGTCGCCGGTTGGATCGGGCGGCGGTTCGGGCAGCCGCAGGTGGTGTGTGAAATGGTGGCTGGTGTTTTTCTAGGTCCGTCGCTCTTGGGGTGGTTGGCGCCGGGCATTCAGGCACAACTCTTTCCCCCGGAGTCGCTCCGAGTCCTCTACGTGGGGGCACAGATGGGTGTGGGTCTCTATATGTTCTTGGTGGGAGCGGAGTTTCGGGTGGATTTATTTAAAGGGCGATTGCGCAGTGCTGCCTCCGTTTCGATCGCGGGAATGGCTGTACCATTTCTCTTGGGTGCGGCCCTGACACCCTGGCTCATTCAGATGCCTGGCCTCTTTTCACCCAAGGCCACCCAGTGGGAGGCTACCTTGTTTTTGGGTGCGGCCATGGCCATCACCGCGTTTCCGATGCTGGCCCGAATTATTTATGAGCGAGGGCTGAGTGGCACCCCGTTGGGCACGCTTGCGTTGGCGGCTGGGGCCATTGATGACGCGGCGGCGTGGTGTGTTTTGGCTGTGGTGTTAGCGAGCTTCGGCAAGGGGGCTCATCTGGCCTACTGGGCCATCGGTGGAGGGATTACCTACGCGTTGTTCATGTTGTTCTTAGGTCGCCGATTACTCGCTCCTTTAGGCCGATCGGTGGAAAAATCGGGCACCCTCACACCGACCCATTTGGCGATTTTGTTGATGTTGTTTGCGCTCGCCGCCTGGGCCATGGATGCGATCGGCATTCACGCTGTCTTCGGAGGGTTTCTTCTTGGGGCCGCGCTACCTCGGGGAACCTTAACTCGGGAATTGCAGCGGCAGGTGGAGCCGTTCGCCGTGGTGTTCTTGTTGCCGATGTTCTTCACGTTCTCTGGCCTGCGCACCCGACTCGATACCGTCAACTCCTGGGAAATGTTAGGAGTGGCCCTCGTGGTGTTGGCCGCCTCAGTTTTGGGTAAAGGCGTCGCCTGTTGGGCTGCGGCCCGGCTCAATGGTGAAGATCAACCCACGGCATTGGCGGTAGGAACGTTGATGAACTCCCGCGGCCTGATGGAGTTAATCATCCTCAACATCGGGCTTCAGAATGGGTTCATCGAATCCGGCTTGTTTTCGGTCATGGTGCTCATGGCCATCGTGACCACCTTGATGACGTCGCCGCTCTTCGAATGGGTTTACGGCCGCAAAGCCCGGCAAGAAGGTCGCTTGGGCGCAACGAAGTGACGGTCAAAATCGTTCAGGTCGTGGTGTCCAATCGCGCCGACGTTTAAATCCCCTCGCCGGGTGGAGGGGGCTTTGGACACTCTTATCGCACCGCATGCCTGCCACCGCCTCCCGCCTTCAGGTGTTTACCGAGTCTGTGATCCGGGGAATGAGTCGCCTGGCCACCCGTCACGGAGCTATTAATCTGGCCCAAGGATTTCCGGATTTTGATCCACCGGAGCCGCTATTGGCCGCCCTGGAACGGGCGACTCGAGGTCCCTTCCATCAGTACGCCGTCACGTGGGGAGCCCCGCGATTGCGCGAGGCATTGGCGCGCAAAATCTCCCGACGGACCGGTTTGGAGGTGGATCCCGAGCGTCATCTCGTCGTCACCTGCGGCAGCACCGAAGCCATGATGGTGGCCATGATGACGGCCTGTAATCCGGGCGATCGGGTCATCGTGTTCTCGCCGTTCTACGAGAACTATGCGGCTGACGCGATTCTCTCTGGGGCCGAGCCGATTTATGTGCCACTGCGGGCGCCCGACTTCAGGTACGACCCTGCAGAATTGGCCCAGGCTTTTGCCCAGAAACCTAAGGCCATTATCGTCTGCAATCCGTCTAATCCGACCGGCAAGGTGTTTACCCGGGCCGAGTTGACGGAAATTCTGGCGCTGGCGGAACAGCACGACGCGTTCGTCATCATGGACGAGCCGTACGAGCACATCGTCTATCCGCCTCATGAACATGTCTACGCGGCGGCCTTGCCGGGTGCGATGGCCCGCACCATCACGTGCAACTCGCTCTCCAAGACGTACTCCATCACAGGGTGGCGACTGGGCTATGTGCATGCGGCGCCCGAGGTGATCGCACAGGCGCGCAAGGTGCACGACTTTCTCACGGTGGGTGCAGCGGCTCCCTTGCAGGAGGCGGCGGTCGCCGGCCTGGAATTGCCCGAGAGCTATTACGAGGAACTGTTGGCCTCCTACACGGCCAAGCGGGATGTGTTCTTGGGTTACCTGCGTCAAACAGGTTTGGAGTTCACTGAGCCTCAAGGAGCGTATTACGTGTTGGTGAACATCGAAGGCCTGGGCTTTGCCACCGACTCTGCCGCGGCCGAATGGATGATCCGTGAAATCGGAGTAGCCGGAGTCCCGGGGTCGAGTTTTTTCCGCGATCCGGAGCATCGGTTCATCCGGTTCCACTTCGCCAAGAAGGAGGAGACCTTGCGTGCGGCCGGAGAGCGTCTATTGCGGTTGCGCGAGTTTGCAGGAAATCCGGAGGCCTTGATGGAGAGCCGCCGGAAACTCTCGTTGTAAACGCAGTGTTGCTCCCGACGGTGTCTGGGTGCTCACCCTAAAGCTCGACGGCGTTGAGTCGCTTTCGGGCGCGGGGCAGGGCGGCAGAGTGAAGTTCCCAGAGCCTCCTGTAACGGATTGTCCGACTCAGCTCCAAAACCTAGATGGAGATGCCGGGTCCAACCCTCAGCCTGAGCAAAATGGCCTGACCATTGACCCACCTGAGTATCGCCTTCATCGAGCGCAATGAGGTAGCTCTCTATGCCTTGTGATACGTCGAGCCATTCTTTCTGGCTGGCGTGTGCGGACAACGCGGTCCGCTTGCGGGAATGCACCGACGCGGTGTTCACAAAGAGCTCTGGTCGGACCGGTTGCCGAAGGGGCCCCTGCAGACCGTGCGGCAACGAATGATAGAGGGTCAGCGGCTGGAGCGTGGGCTTTCGGGCAGGGATACTTAGGTAATTCGGCATGCCGCGTGAGAACGCCGCCGTGACAACGATGCGGCAGGTCTCGGTGTGGTCCTCCATGTAATCTAATGGCGGGTGGGTCAGGACGACGGTGGGTTGGACCGACCGCACCAAGGCAGCCACGCGCCGGATGTTGGCTTCGGTGTAGAAGATGCAGAGGTCCGATGCGATGGGCGGGTGCCACTGGAATCCCATACTCCGGCAGGACGCCTGGGCCTCGTGGGCACGGGTTTTGGCGGTGACCGTTCGGGAGAGGGCCGCACTTCCGAGGTCTCCGTTGGAGAGGTTGGAATAGTGGACATCCCACCCCCGATCACGCAGCAACAACAAGGTTCCAGCGGCTCGGAATTCGATGTCGTCAGGATGGGCAAAGACGGCCAGGACTGCAGGCATCGTGAAATCCTGCCTTCGACGATGGGGTTCGACCAGTCTGGGCCTTGAGGGTGCAACGAAAGACTTGCCGAAAGAATTGCCGAAGGAGGGGCCACCGAAGCCCAGGTCCACATTGCACCCGAGGGGTAGATCAGGTCAGGGTCCGCCTTCAAGTGCAGCGCGCGATGCGGCACTGGGTTCGGGAGTCGATGAAGACATTGCACCTCTATCTGCTCAGACAGGTGATGGCCACGTTGGTGGTCACCGTCAGTGTGTTCGCATTTGTCCTGCTGCTGGGCAATGTCCTCAAAGACGTTCTCGATCTTCTGGCCAGTCCGCAAACGACCGCTGGCCTATTATTTCAGGCGTTGGGACTGCTAATTCCCTTCGTTCTGTCCTTCGCACTGCCGATTGGAATGCTGACGGCGTCGCTTCTGACGTTTGGCCGGTTGAGTGCCGACCAAGAATTGACGGCCATTCGGGCCGGAGGCATTAGCCTGGCCTCGGCCATCGTGCCTGTGGTGGCTCTTTCGCTGGTTTTGTGTGGTGTGTGTTTTTGGTTCATCGGAGACCTCGGCCCGCGTTCCCGAGTGGCCTTCAAGGAACTGAAAGATTCGGTGCTCCGGAGTCGGGAGACCCTTTCGTTGGGAGAGGGGCGCTATCTGGAATTGGGCTCGGTGACGTTGTATGCCCGCAAGGTGGACGGGGATTTGTTGCGCGATGTCCGCATCTTCGCGTTCACCAATGGCGTCTGCTATCTGGACCTCTTTGCTCCCGAGGCCGAATTGCTCCGGGACAGCAACCGATTTCCTGCGGCGTTGTCGCTGCGCAACTTCCAGGGATTGGTCCAAATGTCGGGCGGATGGCAGGGCATCTCCGCCGAAGAACGAATTGAGCCGATCGCCAATTTTCGCTCGGCCAAGTTGGATCCGCCCAAGCTCAGCGAGATGTCGATGCGGCAGTTGCTGGACGAGCGCATCAAGCGGCGGGCAGAGAAGGTCGATGTGACGCCCATCGAGGTGCAAATTCACCGTCAGGCGGCGTTTTCGTTCGCCTGCCTGGGTTTCACCCTCGTCGGGATTCCCCTAGGAATCCGGGCCCACCGTCGAGAGACCAACATCGGCGTCGCGATGGCCCTATTGCTCCTGCTGCTTTACTATTCGTTCATCATTGTCGCGCAGTCTCTGGACACGAAGCCCAACTGGTATCCGCAGTATCTGTTGTGGATTCCCAACCTCTTGTTCCAGGTGACGGGTGTATACCTGATTCGCCGTGCCGATGGCCGGGCTTAGGTTCGGGTGTTTGGTGTTCGGAATTTTCGGGGTCGGTGAGGGAGCAATACTTTGAGGTTCAGTCCGTGCGTCGTTCTGCCGATAGATCGCCGTCAAGTATGTCATCCCCGAAAGCCATTGATGCCGTTTTGAGCGATTCTCTTACCTTATACGCCGAGTTTACACAGGCAGAGGCAGTTAACTCATTGAATCGGCTGGATGTTCCGATCTTGCTGAATCTCATCGATGATGCAGACCTTCTCGCCGAATTCTGCCGAGAATCCCGCGGGTTGCTCGAAGAAGTTGAGGCCGCGGTGCTGACGCTGGAGCGGGACCCAAAAAACATAGCCCCGGTCGAAGTGTTGTTCCGGGCCTTCCATACGTTCAAGGGCGGAGCGGGTTTCCTGAAGCTCGACCCTATCCACTGCCTGACTCATGACCTCGAGTCGGTGTTGGAAGTTCTCCGAACAGGGCGGCGCTCGGTCGATTCATCGTTCATCGATCTCATTCTTGCCTGTGTTGATGTGTTGGTGGCGTTTCTGTCCCAGGTAGAATCCCAGCTAAACGGGATAGGCATTGGGCTTCCCATCACCGTCGTGGGCCGTTCACTGCACGAGGCGATGCTTGAACTCATTGCGGGCTCACAGGACTCCGAGGCGGTTCCAGACTCAGCAATTGACAGGGCGGATACGGCAACACCCTTTTCAAATTCTGACCTGGGCAGTCGCCTGCATGACAGCATCCCAGTTTCAGCCTCCCGCTTGGACGAGGCACTCGGGACAATTTCCAGAATTCGGGAAACCCTGGCTGCGGGTCCTACCGATAAAGACGCGCTGCTCAGTTCACTGTCGGTGCAATTGGAGGAACTCGACGGACTCCTGAGCACGTTGCTTTGGGTGCCTGCAGAGCAACTGTTTCAGCGGATGCATCGCGTGGTGCGGGACGCTGCAATGAAAGCCGGTAAGCCGGTCCGCCTGATGACCGTGGGCGGCGAGACCCTGCTGGATCGACGTTGTGAGAAGGTGCTCGGTGAATGCCTGATGCACCTCATCCGAAACGCGATCGACCATGGAATAGAGTCTCCGACAACCCGCTGCAATCAAGGCAAGCCCACCACTGGTGAGGTGGTTCTGAAAGCCGTGACCCAAGGAAACCGACTTTGCTTCGAAGTCCAAGATGATGGCACAGGGATATCTACTGCCAAGGTACTGCAGAGGGCTGTTCAGCGCGGACTGGTTGCTCCGGAAACGTTGCTCGCTGAGGCAGCCATTCACGAACTCCTCTTCAGGCCCGGTTTTTCCACGGCCGACTCGATTACTGCCCTTTCTGGTCGGGGTGTGGGGTTGGATGTAGTCCGGAGCAACGTCCAGAAAATCGGAGGATCCATTGAGATCCAAACCGAATCAGGCCGCGGCACCCGGTTTATTCTTCAGGTGCCGCTTGCGTCGAGCTGAGGCTAGGGAGCCCCATTACAGAGCGCCCGATGGGGCGGTTCTGCTTTGGTGGACGTGTGCTTTAGTACTTGGGTACCGACGGGTCGATTTCGTCGGCCCATGCATTGATCCCGCCCTTCACACTCTTGACGTACTTGAAGCCCTGCTCTCGGAGGAATCGTAGAGCCTTCATGGAGCGGACTCCGCTCTTGCAGTGGATGTAGTACTGCACGTTCGGATCCAGATCCATGAACCGTTGGGGTAACGTGCTCAAGGGCACCAGCGGTACTCCAGCGATTCGAGCGATTTGCTGCTCATCGGCCTCCCGAACGTCGATGACTTTAATTCCCAGCGACGGGGTATCTAAGGCCTTTTTCATTTCCTGCAGGCTCACCTCGTCGGGGTTCGAACCCGGGTTCACCGGCTCGGGCTGGATACCACAGAACATCTCATAGTCGATGAGTTCGGTGACCGACGGATTTGGGCCGCAAAGCGGGCACTTCGGATCTTTCCGGAGCTTGAGTTCCCGGAACTTCATATCCAGAGCATTGAAGAGCATTAGGCGCCCGATGAGGGAAGTTCCCTTGCCCAGAGCGAGCTTGAGAATCTCGGTAGCCTGGATGCAGCCGATAATGCCCGGCAGGACGCCGAGAACGCCACCTTCGGCACAGCTAGGAACCATGCCGGGCGGCGGCGGCTCAGGATAAAGGCATCGGTAGCAGGGCCCTCCGAGATGGGGGGCGAAGACGCTGGCCTGACCCTCGAAGCGGAAGATCGAGCCATAGACGTTCGGCTTCTTCAGCAGCACGCAGGCGTCGTTGGTTAGGTAGCGGGTCGGGAAATTGTCAGTGCCATCGACAACGATGTCGTAGGGGCGAATGAGATCGAACGCATTGTCGGCGGTAATCCGGACCTTGTGGAGGTCTACCTGAACATTGGGATTCAGCGCCTGAATGGCGACCTTGGCCGAGTCAGCCTTGGAATGCCCCACATCGGCATCGGAATGGAGGATTTGCCGTTGGAGGTTGGAATAATCGACCGTGTCGAAGTCCACGATGCCAAGTCGGCCGATGCCTGCGGCGGCCAGATACATGGCGATAGGCGAACCCAGACCGCCCGCACCGATGCACAGCACGGAGGTGTTGCGAATCTTGCGCTGACCTGCCAGGCCGACTTCCGGAAGAATCAAATGGCGGGAGTATCGGCGAATCTCCTCATTGGTGAGCTCAAACATACGAAAGGATAACATGTTAGGCCGTTGCCGGCCGACGCGAAAGAAAAGTTTGGGATTTGGCTAAGGATCTCGAGCGAGCGCCTCGACCACATAAATGGGCTCTGACAGGCGATTGACGATCCCGGATAGGCTTGCGGAGGGGCTACGCTGAACGGTGGGTGCAGGTGGCTTCGTGGATCTTGCGAGCGGCCTCGACCGGGTCGGCAGCCGCATAAATGGGCCGACCTACGACCAGCCAGTTCGCACCTGCAAAAATGGCCTCAGCAGGCCCTAGGGTGCGCTTCTGATCATCCGATTTTTCTGCGCCCGATCGAATTCCTGGTGTCACCAATTGCATGTGGACTGGAAGAATTGCGCGAAGCGGGGTGATTTCTAGGGGAGAGCAAACTAAGCCTCTCAAACCGCTGGCGGATGCGAGTTGGGCCAATCGCTCAACCTGGTTGGTGATATTGGTTTCGCCCCCGAGTTCAGCCAATGCCTCGGTGTCCATGCTCGTCAAAACGGTGACACCGAGCACTAGCGGCGCGGGGCGTCCGAGGCCGGCGGCGGTTTCCTGGGCAGCGGTCTCGGCGGCCTTCATCATAGCCGTTCCGCCCGAACAATGGACGGTCAGCATTTGGACATCCAGGCGAACAGCCGCGGCGACCGCCTTGGCCACAGTATTGGGAATGTCGTGAAATTTGAGATCCAGAAAAACCGAGGCGCCGGTTTGTCGAAGTTGGCGGACCAGCTCCGGCCCCTCTGACACAAAGAGTTCCTTACCGACCTTGAAGGCGCCAACGTAAGGGGCTACCCGTCGAGCGAGGTCGAGGGCGGCGGATGCGGAGGGCAAGTCGAGGGCAACGATGATCGGCGAACTCACAGGGGCTCATTGAAGCGCGGGAGCCTGCCCGTGGCCACGCGAAAACCGTCTACCTGGGCAAGGGCCGAGCGCCGACCATCAGTGGGCATGGCTCAAGGCATTGGCTGGAAGCCAGGGGAGCAGTTTCTCTCGCAAGAGTAGGATTCGGCGCGGGTTGCCTGGGGAGGAGAGGTCTCCTTCTCGCAACGACGCATCGGGATGTTCGAGAGCCCAGGTGAAGAGGTTATCCAAAATGGCGAGTTCACTCTGGGTCAGGATGACGGAACTTCGCTCCTCCGTCGCACGGGTCTTCTGCTCGCGCCGGGCTAATTCGAGGAGCAGGGCACAGGGCTCTAGACAGGGAACTACAGACTTTTCAATCGTGGTCTCCGGAGAGCGCTCCCCCACTGTCCAAAGTCGTTGTCGAGTACAGCAGCGGGGGTGGCATCCGGCTCGCGCGACATCCTCCGCTTCGGGTTCGTTCAGCGTGGCAACATTCCGGTACATCCCGGTTTGTCGGTCGGCATATTGCTGCCACGAGATGGGAGCGCTGGAACCAGAAAGGATCGCGTACCAGTCGGCCAATCCACCAGGAAACAGCGCATCCAAAGCAGCATCCATATTCGGAGCGTCCGGGGTGATATAGAACCACCCCCGAACTAGATTCGGTGAGGCCTTGTTGGGCCGGAATCGTGCCAAAGCATCCACCTGACTCAAGGCCCGCAAATCGGTCAGTGCCATGCTCCGCAAACTCGAAGCATCGAAGCCTGTATCGTCTCGATGACGGATATCGACGCCTTGGGATTGTTTGGACAGCGCCAACGGACCGAAGACCACGCTCGAATCCGAAGGAATCCATTCCCAAAGCGCAGCGGCGGCGGGTGAGACAAACGGAATCATACGGAAATCGAGCTAGGGCCAACGATTACTTGGACTTGTGGGAGTGCTCGAGATGCTCTTTCAGCAGGTCACGTCCAAAGTCGTTGTCGAAATCCCGCCAGACGGCGTGGACATGGTTTGCATCGTTCTGTGTGTTGTCATACTCGAGCAAAAACGTCGGTCCATGAACCCTGTAATAGTGGCGCTGACCGCGTTGAGTGGATCCTGCCCAAGCAAAGCGGATTTTGCCTCGACCTGCGGCGTCTATCTTGGAGAGATCGGCGACAGCGAGGTCACCGCGAAGGCGGCCGACGTATTCCTCGATAACACGACCGAGGAGCTTCTTCTGAGCCGCGTTCAGCTCGGTGTAAGCCAAACCTTGGGCCTTGCCCACATCAGCCGTGCGATTAGCGACGGTGAGGATGTCATCAGGAGCATTGGTTTGAATGAGCGCATGCTTTTGTTGTCCTGCGGTGAGGGAGGTCATCAGTTCGCGAGCCAGGTCTTCCTCGGCCGCCAATACTCGGAGTCCGGCCCGCGGGCCCTTGCGAACTTCGGCGGGGTTGGTGCCCATGAACGACGGCGTTCCGCTGGCAAACTTACCCTTTGTGAGAGTGAAATTGAGGGAAAGATGATGTCCCTCGAAGCGCCAGCCCCAGGTCCCTTGGGCGTCGGGCGTTCCGAAGATGCTCACGTGGTAAAGTTCGGGATCGCGGGGGAAGCGTCGGCTAGGTCCTTCAAGTTCCTGGAGAATTTGCTCAAGGCTCATGATGGTGACGGCCTTGGACAGGCCTCGATTGCTCAGTCCGCTTTGGAGCAGTGCGAAGGCCAGATGTCGTTGAGCAGGCTTGAGCGTTCCGAGGGTGATGCCCTTGCGGTCCTTGGGAATGAAGTGCCAATTTTCCCGTTCGTCTGATTTGAACTCGAAGGTCGCGAGGGTCTTCTGCTCATCACTGAGAGCAGAGAGGAAGTTTTTCGCCGCATCCGTCATCTCCGTTTCGGGTGATGCGTAAACGTGGAGTGCGGTCAGGAAAGCCGCTAGGGCTGCCGGGAAGATGGGGAATCGCATGAGATTGAGGAAATAAGAGTCGAGGAAGACGATCAACTGGTTAATTCGTGTGGTTACTGTTGGATCTCCTCAGACGGAGGTTCCGGAAGCAGGAAGCTCAATCCCAAGCCGACAGCAAACATGACTCCACCGACGATGGCCGCGGCCTTAGCGATGAACATCGGGCCGGTTCCACCAAGAGCTGGCGCTAACCAATTGGTTGTCAGAAAAGCCATAGAAGTACCGACCATTCGGCCGCCTACATTCGTCGCGAAGCTCCCGCCCGTAGCACGCAAGTGCACAGGGAACACCTTCGGGAGGTATTCGCCCATATAGCTAAACTGGGCCACCGTCAAAAAGCCGGCCACAAAGATGCCCCATTGAAAGAGCTCGGGCTTTTGGTCGAAGAGCCACAGATAGGTCAGCGGCAGAACGATGAGGCCGGGTATTTGGAAAAGCCGGAGGAGTGCTCCTCGGCTAATGGCGACGGCCAACATCAGCGCCAAAGCGATACGGCCTCCCAGCCCACCGAGTTCCTGCCAGAACTGGATATCCTTGCCCCGAGTCTTCACCACGGTATCAGCGACCTCCTGTTTCGATCGATTAGCGCCGAGTTGTGCTAGGACCTTCTCTCGATCGATCACGGCCTTCTTTGCCGAGGGCATGTTGCTGGTGAGAGTTGCCAATTTCGCATCCAGATCCGTGAACTGATTGGTCAAGGCTGACAACTTGGCAGCAATCACCGTCCGGGATGATGGAGCCGTATTGGTATCGCTGAGGGGTTTGGCCATGGCGCGCATGGCCACTCGAAGTTTCGCCCGCTGCCCCGCCAATTCCCGCAGACCAGGCACATCGGTAGAGGCCCGCTCAAACGCTGGACGGACCGCGTCGAGTTGTAGATTCAGCTCTGAAGCCTCCGTCTGAAGCGGACGCAAAACTTGTTGTTGGGCGGCCAAACTAGGGAGCCCGGGAACGATACGGGTTGGAGTCAGTTGCAGCGCTCCGAATGCCACACCATAGGCACAGGCTGAAAGTGCGGCAGTGATCCAGGTAACTCGGCGCAGAGAAGGGGAGAAGAGTTCTGAAAAGCTGGCACGTTTCAAAGTTCCCGCAGCCTTACGCTCACGCCAGACCTTTGACTCCGGAACAAAAGGCAGTAGCAGCGCGATGGGAATGGCCGGCATCAGACCCGTAATTAGTGTATAACGCCAATCCGCGTGGGAATTAAATGGCTCCGCCACCGGGAGCGCGGGAAACGACGAAGCGTTTTTGAGAATCCAGCCATTCACCAAAGTCACGAACAGACCACCCACTGAAGCAAACGCTTGAGTCCATCCCAGCACCTTCTCCTTGCGTCCTTTTTCTGGAAAGAGTTCTGCCAACCAGGTGATCGCGGCCACAAACTCCACGCATACACCCACGAACGTCGCGCACCGAAAGAAAATGAACCATCCCAGCGTCGTGCTGAAGGCAGCAGCAACTGGGGACAGCGAATACACAGCGATACTCAAGGCAAGAACCGTCTTGCGCCCCCAACGGTCGGTCAGCCATCCGCCAATCAAGCCGAAGACTCCGCCGCATAATGCTGCAATCCAGAGCAAACGTCCTACCCAGGTAGTCACATCGGGGTGATTGGTTGGAAGTTGAAGAATTTCTGAGATGGCCGGAGCGGCGATCAGCGGCAAAAGCAGCAGCTCATAAGTATCGAACAAAAATCCGATAGCTGCGACCACTAGAACCAGAATCGTTGTAAGATTCCAGCCACCCGCACCATCTGATCCGTTTTTCATACGTAGACGTATCACTTACCCCGCAGCCTCGTCTCCGGCAACCTTCAACTCAGCAAAACAAACGACTCAAAATCTAAAGAATAAATAAAGATAAAGATAAAGTGACAGGTTCAAAGTTATTGACGTGGAAGAGGATGAGGTTAGTTTTTGGGGATGAGGTTGGCACGGATCAAGGGGCAGGAGGGGAGGAGTGCGGTTTACCACTGCATTTCGCGGACTGTGGGAGGGGAGAAGCTT
>CAINWP010000191.1 GCA_903854475.1 uncultured Verrucomicrobiota bacterium | reverse complement strand
GAGACTCAAGGTGGACTCACCCCATCGCCCGCTCTGGTGAAGGCCTCGCTCATCAATTCAGCGGTCGACATGACTTCGGGCGAAGTGCCCGTCGACACCGACGATGAAGAAGCCGGCACCATGCTGGTGGTCGGCGGCACACCCCCGGTTCCCAACAATGACGAGGGATGGGGTCGATGCGATGTGGCCGCGCTCATCACCGGGGAGCGCCGCTTCAATTTCACCGATCAGGGCATTGGGCTAAAAACGGGAGCCTTCTCCGAAAAACGACTCATCGTGGGGGCCGACGATGCACTGAAGGTCACCCTCGCCTACACCGATGTGCCTGGGCTTCCTGCCGCCATCCCGGCCTTGGTCAACGATCTGGACCTGGAAGTAGTGTCGCCCGATGGCCGCATCTTCCGGGGTAACGCCTTCCTCGATGGCGAATCCATGGCCGACACCGCTGAGGGCGACCGAATCAACAACGTCGAGGGCGTTTGGATCAGCAATCCCGCCGCCGGCGAATGGATCCTCCGAGTCCGGGCCCAACGGGTGCTCCAAGATGTCCACGGCCGGACCAATGCCACGCCGGAACAAGACTTCGCCCTGGTAGCCTCTGGCCAAATCCCCTTCCCCGGCGAGGGGGTTGTTTCGTGGGACAAAGAGACCTATCCGGCCCCGTCTATCGCCCAAATTCGACTGGTGGACACCGATCTGCGCAATCAGGCGAGCGCCACGGTCACCGTCGCCTCCGATTCGCAGCCAGTCCCGCTGACCCTCACCCTCCTGCCCAGTGGCTCCGGAGGCACGTTCACTGGGGCCGTATCGCTGGTCACGTCCACGAAGGCAGGCAGCCTGACGGTGGCCAACGGGAACACCCTCACCATTTCGTACACTGACGCCTCACCGGCGGGCCTCCGCACTCGGAGCGCCACCATCGACCTCGACCCGCCCGTGCTCGATTCGGTCCAGGCCATCCAGCGTTTTGGTCGGACCCGCTTGCGTTTCAATGCCAGCGAACCGGTGAGATCGGTGGCGGTCATTAACCCGATCAACGGACCCGCCTTCACTGTGACGAATGCCTTCTTCCGCACCTCACCCGAGCTGTTCCTGCCAGAATTGGTGCCGGACCAAATTTACCGCTACTTCATCGTGGCGACGGACGGAGCGGGCAATGGGCAAACCAATGACAACGCAGGGCGGTACTACTTCTTTACAGCGACCCGACCGGCCAAGGCTCTTTTGCTGTATTCGCCCGAGACAACCTTTGAGCAACTGAACCTGCCCTTCCCCGACATCGAGCACTGGACCCAACCCCTCGACGCCCTCGGCATTGATTACGAAGTCTGGAACTTTGCCGAGACCAACACCGTCCCTTCCGCCGCCCTACTCGCCGGATACCGCGTGATCCTCTGGCGCCCCGAAGATCTGGCCACCCTACCCGCGGGCTTGGCCTCCGGGTTGTCGACCTATGTCGCCGGTGGGGGAGCGCTCTTCGCGGCGTCCTCCGAGGTCTTGAGCCGATTGTCTCCGGCGGAGCAGTCGTTCCGCACCAATGTGCTGCACGTGGCCGACTTCACCGAAGATATAGGCGCCACCCTCGTTAACGGCATCAACGGGGATCCGATCACCGCCAACTTGGCCATTGGTCTGGATTATCAGGAGTTCCCTGACCTGGGGTCGCTGCTCGACTTTTCGACCTTCCCAGACGCCCTGCGACCCACGGGCGATGCAGCCTCTATCCTCACCCAAGACGAAGGGCGGATCATCGGCCTGCGCTATCCGCGGACCGGCAATGACAGTCCAGGACGGGTGGTTTTTCTATCGATTCCTTGGGAGTCCCTCCCGACAGAGGCGGAGGCCCCGAACAACAAGATTACCGTGCTCGGCCGGGCCCTCGACTTTCTGGTGCCGGGATTGCGCGGCGGCTCGAGTGTGACCTTCCACCAACCGGCCTACACGCTGCCTTCGGCCGCCATGATCGAGGTGAATGACGCGGCTCGTTCGGGGCAGAAACGAGTCACCCTGCAAATCACCAGCACCTCAGATCCGAAGGGTTTTGAGTTGCCCTTGATCGAAACCCCCTTGAAGGGCGTGTTTCGAGGCCGGATTACCCTGGGAACCGCGGTGACCGACACGAACTCTGCACGACTGCGCTGCGCCCATGGGGATTTTCTTACTGCCTCTTACAACAACGCCTCCGGAGTAGCCCTGTCGGCCCAAGCAATCATCGACACGGTGCCCCAGTAATTAGCGCGGTTGTTTCTGACCCGGCCTACAATGAAGCAACCATTTCTTGGACCACCGACAAACCCACCGACACCCTGGTGCGCTTCGGCGAGAGCAGTGGCGACGATTCACTGCTCACCCGCACCGCCTACTCGGCGGACCTGACCACCGAGCACGAAATCCAGATCTCAGGCCTCCAACCCGATCGTGACTACTACTTCCTGCCCGTAAGTCAGGATGAAGCCGGCAATGCGGTGACAGCGCGTCTAGCGGGGCGCTCGTTCCGCCTGCGCACCCTGCGACCTCTGGATGCCCCTTGGCAGGACTCCCTGGAGAAGGGGCGGTCGGGATGGGCCACTTTCGACGACACGGCCTTCGACGACGAAACCGGAGAGAGCTTGCTCAATACCACGTGGCAGTTTGGCACACCGTCCAACCGATACGGAATCGCACCCCATAGCGGTACCCACTGCTGGGCCACCAACCTCGAAGGACAACCGGTCGATACGGCCATTGCTGACCTGCTGAGTCCCGCCATCGACCTTCGGGGTGGCAACACGGCCCGCCTGAAGTTCCGCACCTGGTACGACACCACCGAACGCAGCGACCTCTTGGACTTCGAACTCTGCCAGGTGGCCATTAGCACCAACAATGGCGCTCAATGGAGCGACCTCGTGGGCTTCGGTTTCGGAGAAGTTTCAGCCGATTGGGAAGAGGTGGACGTCGACATCAGCCGATTCGCTGGGCACGTCGTCCGGATCCGCTTCAACTACCAGTTGCTCAGTTTTGAAACGACCGACCGTCCGGGCTGGTTTGTGGACGATCTGGAAATTTCCCTAACTCAGAATCAATCGTCGTCGTTCTCCATCACCAACAATTTGGCGCAAGCCACATTCAATATTCGAGGGCCGACCAACTTCACGGCGGTTGTCGGATCCGGCCGCTGGTTCAATGTGCCCAATGCGGTTCCCGGCGAGTACGTGGTCCGATGGTCGCCCGTGGAGCATTACCTCACCCCCCCTGCGGTGACGAACCGTGTGAGCACCAACGCGCTGGTGATTAACGGCCGCTACGAGTTCCCCGATGTCAATAAAAACGGGATCTCCGACCTGTGGGAAACCACCTACTTTAGCCGCATTCTGGGAGACGATGCCGCACCCGGAACCGATTCCGATGGCGATGGGTTCTCCAATCACTCTGAGTTCCAGGCGGGAACCGACCCCAAGGATCCGGCTTCCAGCCTTCGGCTCAACCTCCCTTCCGGGGGAGTGAATGCGCCGATTCGGGTCTCCTGGCCCAGCGAGGCACGTCGAGAATACTTGCTGGAGATCAGCGACGATTTGCAGCGCTGGAATATCGCCAGCGACGCCCGCATCGGGACCGGCGGCCCACTGACCAACACCATCCCCGCACTGCTAGGACAAGGCCGCTATTACTTCCGAGTGCGCGTCCAGCCTTGAGGCCATTCAGAAACGACAAGGCCCGATCCCGCAATTGCAGGATCGGGCCGGAATGGATCGGCCACGAGCCGCCGAAAAGTCCTTCAGTGCTTCTTAGGCTGAGCGGCCTCCCAGGTGGCGCGGTCCACCTTGCGGGCCGCGTGGGTGAAGACGAAGACCCCCTTCTTGTTGCCCACCACGATGTCCGGCAGACCATCACGGTTGTAGTCCACCGCCTTGACCTCGGTGCCCACCCCAGAGGCGTCGTCGATGATGTGGGGCACGAAGTTTACCGACCGGTCGGCCCCTCGTTGCAATTGGAACCAGTACAGCACCGGTGCGGCGCCGGAGTCGGCATCGCCCGTCGGCCCATGTGCCCAGAAACGCTTGCCGGTCACGATGTCCTTGAGTCCGTCGCCATCGATATCCACCAAATCAATGCCATGGAGTTGGCTGAACTTCACGCCGTAGGCGTTCTCAGAGACCTCCTTGTTCATGATGATGTGCTCCTTGAAGTGAATCTCAGAGCCGACCTTCGACTGCTCATACCAGGCCAATCCATACCCGTGGGCCGCGAGGCTGGTGATCACATCATTCAGCCCATCGCCGTTGACGTCATAGGCATACATTTGCGAGCCGCCCAAGCCGAAGGAAACCGGGTGGTGCTGCCACACCGGGTCACCAGCCAGCGAGGCCGGCTGCTCCCACCAACCGTCCTTTTCGAGCAGGTCCATACGGCCGTCGCCATTGACGTCACCCACACCGAGACCATGGGTGAACCGGTGGTACTTCTTGTCGGGTGACAACGGATGCCAGATGAACGGCGCCGTGGGATTCTTGGGGTCCGGAGAAGCGTACCCGTAGTGCCCCTTGCTGGAGCAGACAATTTCAGGGCGACCATCGCCGGTAATATCCACCCAACGGGGCGACTCGTTGTCGGTGACATCCAGCGCGACGTGGCGCTTCCAATGGGTGGTGACGCCTTTGCCTGGGTTCTCGAACCACCAGGAATTCTCGCCAGGGAAACCCAAGATCAAAATGTCGGTCCAGCCATCACTGTTGATGTCCGCGGAATGGGCGAAGAAATTGGCACTGTATTCGTTCTCGTTGCCCAACCCGCCTTTGTAACCGCGGAAGGTCACCTCGGCCCCGTTTCGCTTGCTCTTGGAAACGCGGTCGGCCGGAGCGTATTCGTGGCGCACCTTAAAGGTGGGGCCTTCATACCAGAATGGGCCGGAGATCACATCGGCCACACCGTCCCGGTTAATATCCCCAAAACACGCGCCCTCTGCCCAAAACTCATTGCTCAGTTCCTGTTTGAAAAACGAGTGAAGCCGCGGCGTAGAGGCCTCGGAATGCAAGTAGGCGCACCCGGTTGAAAGCAACCCGATCGCAGCAGTGGCCAGCAAGAGACGGACGGAGTCAGGAGGAATTCGGAGGTGCATGTAACTCTTGTCGCGGTCGATCGATCAGAGGTCAAGGCACGAATCCCCGGTCCAAATTCCAGGACCCTTCGAGACAAAAATGGTTCACGCACCCACCCTCCGGCCGATAGCCTCAACACCATGGTCGAGCAACCAGCCCGTTCGGGAGCGCGCACCTACCACGGAATCGCGGTTTCGGATGGTGTGACTCATGCCCGCATTTTGCGGGTAGGGCAGGTCCGACGTCAGATCTCGCGGGACAAGGTCGCGCCCGAGGCAATTGAGAGCGAGGTCGAGCGCCTCAACCGAGCTCTTCTGGGCACCCGGCATGACATCCAAAAGGTGCGAGATCAGGTTTCCGCGGCGATGGGAGCCGACGAAGCTGGCCTCTTCGAGGCTCACCTGCTGGTGCTGGAAGACTCCACCTTGCTCAACGAAGTTCTGCGCAAGATCCGCAGCGAGCACAGTTGTTCAGAGGCCGCATTCCATGACGTGTTTGAAAAGTACGTCTTGGTGCTGAGTTCGGTGGATGACGCCTACCTGCGGGAGCGGGCCGCAGATTTGCGCGACGTAGCCGGTCGAGTGCTGGACCACCTCTCAGGCGCGGTCCAAGAGCACGACCTCGAGAAACTTTCCGAGCCCTGCATTTTGGTGGCCCACGATCTCGCTCCGAGCGTGACGGCCCTGTTGGATCGGAAGCATGTCCTCGGCTTCGCCACCGAAGCCGGCGGCAAGACCAGCCACACCGCCATCATGGCCCGGAAAATGGGCATCCCAGCGGTCGTCGGACTCGGCCCCCTGCTCGACTCCGTTCAGGACGGTGAGTACGCACTGCTGGATGGCCACGGCGGAGTGCTCACACTCAACCCGACCGATCAGACACTCTTCGAGTACGGTCAACTCAAGCAACGCCGTGCGCTCTTCGAAGAAAAGCTCGCACTGCTGCGTGAACAACCGGCGGTGACGCTCGACGGGCACCCCATCCTTCTCGAGGCCAACATTGAAGGGCCCGAAGACATGGCCTCGGTTCAAGCCAGCGGAGCCAATGGCATCGGCCTGTTCCGGACCGAATTTCTTTTCCTCAACCGCAGCACTCCACCGACCGAAGAAGAACAATTTGAGGCGTACCGTGCGGTGGCTTCACAGACGCGCCCGGGCCAAGCCGCCATCATCCGCACCTTGGACCTCGGCGGAGACAAGATGCCCGGAGACCTCCAGCGCCAGGGCGAACCCAACCCATTTCTGGGATGGCGGGCCATCCGCATTAGTTTGGACTGCCCGGAACTATTCCGCGGCCAACTCCGAGCAATCCTTCGAGCCGGGTGCCACGGGAAGGTGCGAATTCTTTTACCCATGGTGTCGGCCCTGGAAGAGTTGCGGGCGACCAAAACTATCCTGGCCTCCTGCAAAGAAGAACTTAGGGCCGAAGGAATCCCGTTCTGCGATTCCGTGCCTGTCGGCGTGATGATTGAAATTCCCTCGGCAGCGCTCATCGCCGAGGACCTGGCGCGGGAATCGGATTTCCTCAGCATCGGTACCAACGATCTCACCGGTTACACCCTCGCGGTCGACCGGCTCAACGAGCGCGTGGCTCGCCTGTATCAACCCACTCATCCGGCAGTGGTGCGCCTCATACACATGACGGTGCAAGCAGCCAACCGACACGGACGCCCGGTCGGGGTGTGCGGTGAAATGGCCGGAGAACCGGCCCTGGTCCCACTGCTGGTGGGGCTGGGCGTGCATGAACTGAGCGTCACGCCAGCGCTTATTCCGGCCGTGAAGTTCCTCCTGCGCCGCCTGCGGCTTTCTGAAGCCCAAGAAATCGCTCAGTTCGCATTGGGCTGTAGCACCGGTTTGGAAATCCATCAGCGCAGCCGTGAACTCGCACAGGCCGCCGCACCAAATCTCTTCGGAAGGCAGTGAAGCGGGGCGGGCTCGGGCCAAGGGTGGGCTCAGTGTCGGTCAGGAACGCCTACAGACCAGTAGCCTCAGGACCTAGTGCGGGAGTGGAATGCGCACCGCAAGGCCGGTCGGGCGATGAGGGCCCATTGCCACAGAGGCACTATTAAAAACCACTTTCGGGCATTGTGGAAGCCAGCGAGAAAGAAGAACGCATAGCCATGGGCCAGCAGGCCCAGCAACGAGGCCGCAGACGTAAACCACGCCAACCGCCGCAAATCCGGTGAGTTGCGCCCCTGCCATCCTGCCACCAGCACCAAGAAAAACGGCAGAATCCCCCAGGGCAGGAGGAGCCCATAAATCGGGGACCCCGAGCGACCCGGTTCGGAGATCAACGTAGTGAAGATCCCCGCGGGCAGACCACCGGCGAGCGCCGCGCACAGCACAAAGATGAAATCTGGGGGCAACTGATGTTCTTCAGCCCGTCCCGTCTCTGGATTGCTGGGGGCTTCCAATTCAGTTTCCTGATCGCTCATGTCTCAAACTGCTCTGCAATGCACTTCTGAGCAACGGGTGTCTTAGACTCCTCCCAAAGCTTGGACAGTGGCTTCCAAACTGGCGACGTCACAAACGTTGAAGGCTTGGGCAGACTTATCGATCCGGCGCAGGAATCCGCTGAGGGCCGAACCCGGGCCCAATTCGATGAACCGCGTGAATCCCTGGGCGAGGAGATAGCGCATGCTGGCTTCCCAACGCACTGAAGACGTCACCTGATCGACGAGGATCGGAGAAATCGTCTCGGCCGAACCATGCGGCAGGGCTGTGACATTGGAGACCACCGGCACCTGCGGATTGCGAAGCGAAATATTGGCCAACGCCTCCGACAAACGCGGTTGGGCCGAAGCCATCAACGGAGAATGGTATGCGCCAGCGACCGTCAGAGGAATGGCCTTCTTGGCCCCCTTGGCCTTCGCCGCCTCCACTGCGGCGGGAATCCTGTCCAAATCGCCGGAAATCACTATCTGGCCTGGGCAATTGAGATTGGCCAGCGTCACACCGCTCGCCTCGCACACCTCCCGGCACGGACCCTCGTCGAGCCCAATCACCGCCGCCATCCCGCCGCGAGTCGCATCGCAAGCCTCCTGCATGAAACGCCCCCGAAGCTGAGTGATCGTCAATCCATCTTCAAATGACATCGCTCCCGCAGCAGCCAGCGCCGTGAATTCCCCCAGCGACAAGCCGGCGGTCGCATCTGCCTGCAAACTCGGCACCCGTTCTTGGAGCAACCTCAGCGCCACCCAGCTGACAAGATAAATTCCCGGTTGAGCGTTCTCGGTTTGCGTCAACGCCGACTCCGGTCCCTCGAAGCAGATCGAGGCCAAATCGTAGCCGAGGACCTGATTCGCCTGATCGAACAGCGCCCTGGCCGTTGGAAACGTCGCGGCGAGGTCTTTGCCCATCCCCACCGACTGAGCCCCCTGGCCCGCAAACAAAAACGCAGTCTTCGACATCCCCCAAATCCAACCAGCCCCAAAAAGCCCAGGAAAGCCTCAATTTACCCCGGTGCGCCATTTTGTCCCACCACTTCGGATAAGGGACAGGCTCCTCGGACTAGGGACAGGCTCTTCGGACTAGGGACAGGCTCCTCGGACAAGGGACAGGCTCCTCGGACAAGGGACAGGCTCCTCGGACAAGGGACAGGCTCTTCGGACAAGGGACAGGCTCTTCGGACAAGGGACAGGCTCTTCGGACAAGGGACAGGCTCTTCGGACAAGGGACAG
>CAINWP010000190.1 GCA_903854475.1 uncultured Verrucomicrobiota bacterium | reverse complement strand
CGCACATCGAGGTGCAAACTCAGCGCGACTCCACCCTGCCCCGGCGCTTGTTCGACTACCACTACCACATCGAGCGACGACACCGTTGCCGGGTGATCACCTTCGTGATCTTGGGCGATCTGAGCCCATCGTGGCGCCCAGGCCAATTTTCCAGCGATGTCCCGCCGTTGGGAATGAGTCTGGGATATTTGTCCCTCAAACTCATCGATCTTGAACTGAAACTCGAATTGACGAAATTCCGGGGCAATCCGGTGGCCATGGTCGTGCGCGCTCACCTGGCCGCGCTGCGCACCCGGCACGATCTCGAGGCACGCTGCACGCAGCGCGTGGCGCTCTGCCGCCGACTCTACGAGGAAGGCTTCAGCCGGAAGGATGTGGTGTTCATCCATGGGCTCATCGACCGGTTGATGATCCTCCCCCGTCCGCTTATGATCCGCTTCAGACAGGAACTGTTCACCATCGAGAAAGACAAAAATATGCCCTACGTCGACACACTCACACGCATGAGCCTTCAAGAAGGACGTCAAGAAGGTCGTCAAGAAGGTCGCGAGGAAGGCTCACTGGTGCAGGCCCGCGAGTCTGTGATCGAGGCCTTGGAAATTCGCTTTGGTGAGGTTTCCGCCGACCTCCGGGAGCGGATCAACGCCTTCCAAGACCTCCGCACCCTCAAGGCCCAACTTCGCCGCGCCATCACGGTACCGAGCCTCGACCAGTTTTGAGCGGTGGTAGGATGCTGACGTCTGCGGCTGCACGGTGGGATTGGACCGTGGGACACGATCCCTACCGGGCGGGTTGGCTCGTTTAGCCCATTTCCTGCAAATCCGTGGATTCTCAGGCCGGTTTCTGGTTGCATGACCTCGACGTGAAATCGCAGAAAGCCTACGCCGCCGCCGGAGTCGACATCGATCTGGGCAATTCCCTCAAGAGCACTCTCCCTGCCCTACTGGCCTCCACACACCGCAAAGAGGTGATGGGCAAGGTTGGCGGGTTCGGCGGGCTCTTTGCACTCGACCTCAAGAAGCACAAGCAACCGATTCTCGTGAGCTCGGTCGATGGCGTGGGCACCAAGCTCAAGCTGGCCTTCGCCATGGATCAGCATGACACGATCGGCGAAGACCTCGTGAACCACTGCGTGAACGACATCGCAGTGCTGGGTGCCGAGCCGCTGTTTTTCCTCGATTACCTGGGCACAGGCACGCTCAAGCCGCATGTGTTTTCAGAAATCATCAAAGGCTTCGCCCGCGGTTGCGCAGCCAATGGTTGCTCGCTGATCGGCGGTGAGACGGCGCAAATGCCGGGCTTCTATCAGCCGGGCGAGTACGATGTCAGCGGCACCATCGTCGGCGTGGTGGAAAAGTCGCGGATGCTCGTGGGCCAAAAATCGGTGAAGGTGGGTGACCTGATCCTCGGTATCGGTTCGAGCGGTTTGCACACCAACGGCTATTCGCTGGGGCGCAAAATCTTCTTCGAGACGCTGGGGCTCAAGCCGAAGAGCAAGGTGGCCGAGTTGGGTTGCACGATCGGCGAGGCTCTGCTCGCGGTGCATGTCTCCTACGGACCGCTCATTCAGGGGCTGCTCAAGAAGTTCAACCCAGTCAGCAAGTCAGGCGATGCAGGTGCCATCAAGGCGCTGGCGCACATCACCGGCGGTGGGTTCGTGGATAACATTCCGCGAGTGCTGCCGGCCAAGTGCGATGCGGTGGTGCTGAAGGGCTCATGGGAAATGCCGCCGATTTTCCAAATCATCCGCGAGAAAGGTGGGGTGGATGAGGCCGAGTTGTACCAAGTGTTCAACATGGGCATCGGAATGACCGTGGTTGTTGATGCCGACCGCGCTGATGCGGTGCTGCGGGCGATCAAGGCGGCAAAGCATCCGGCGTGGATCCTTGGTCAGATCACTAAGGGTTCAGGCGTGTGCCGCGTGGAGTGAGGGTGCTGGGTGCTGGGTGGTACGGCGATGTCTGCAAAAGCGCTGAGGTGAGACGGACCGCTCGGAGATCGGTCCCTACCCAAGAGGGCCGGTTGGGTGGGGTGGGCTGCTCGGAGATAAGGACGACGAGCACTAGAACACTGCTGCCCGACGGAGTGCCTACACAGGGGGGATGTCGATGGTTTGCACGGATTCGGAATTTTGAGCTAGTGTGGCTTTGCTAAAATGACTACGTCTAATTCTCCTTTTTTCCGGCGTTTGCTGGTGATTTCAACGGCCTTGGCGTTCGGGGGGATGCTGGGTTCACTGGGAGTTGCTGGCCGCGATGCCGATGGGCTGCGGTTCTCGTTCCATTGGTCGGTTCCCCTGCTCTTCTTGGTCGGCGCTGGAGCGGCGGTGTGGTTCTGGCAATTAATCTTCCGCTTCGATTCCGGCGGAGATGCTCGCTTGCGAGGGCACTTGAAGCTGGTGGCGGGGTTCTTGTTAGCCGTGGCTTTGGGCTGCTTCCTGTTCCCGTTGCGCTTGGTGAGTCCAGACAAGCGGATGGAGGTGATCTTTGGGATGGGCTTCGCCTTCGCGGTGCTGTCCGGGATGGGGTATCTCATCTACCAAACGATCCAATGGGTAGAAGCCGCGAGCCGCGCCGAAGAAGAACGCTCCAACGACCGTTGAGGCGGCAAGCGGCAAGCGACGAAGCTTATTTCCAGCAGGTTCCCAGGAGTCCAACCAACACGGGTTACCCTGCCCGGCACCCCGAACCTCCGATACTTAGATTTGGTGTTTGCCGTAATTCGATATGTGTCGGTATGGCCCCTTTTGTGTAAATAGGTGGGACCGACCCCGGCGGGGATTTTATTGGTGGGTGGCAATTGATGCGGGGTTCGGGGTTGGTCATGATGGGGGGACTGACTCATGAGCGAAACACTGGTTATCGGCCACCGTAATCCGGATATTGATGCGATTTGCTCGGCGATCGGTTATGCGGAGTTTAAGCGCCGGACGGGTTTGATGGATGCCGTGGCGGCGCGCTGCGGGGATTGTAATGATCGAACCGATTTCGTACTCAAGACGTTCGGTGTGCCGGCGCCGCGCTTCGTGGCCGATGTGTCGCCTCAGGTCCGTGATGTGATGGTGGATCAGGTGGTGTCGGTGTCGCCGCGGACAAGCATTTGCGAGGCGATGGCGGTGATGGATCAGTGCAATATCCGGGTGTTGCCGATTCTGGATGCAGACCAACGGTGTCGCGGTCTGCTGTCGGTCTTTAAGGCGAGTAAGTTCTTCTTCCCTTCTCCCAACCGCATCTTCGATTCACGACGCATTGTTTCGTCGGTTCAGGGGCTGTCCAAAACCTTGGGCGGGCGCATTCTCTGTGGCTACGAGGAGGATTCGGAGGAGGACCTCATCCTCATGGTGGCGGCGATGAAGCCCATCAGCTTCTCCGAACGCCTCAAGAATTATGCCGCCAAAAAACTCGTGGTCGTGGTGGGCGATCGCGAAGACATCCAACGCACAGCCATTCAGGGTGGGGTCCGCCTGGTGGTGATCACGGGCGGCGAGGCCGCTTCCGAGGAAATCTTGGCCATGGCACGTCACCATGCCGTGAGTCTCATTCTCTCACCCCACGATTCGGCGACCACGGCCATG
>CAINWP010000189.1 GCA_903854475.1 uncultured Verrucomicrobiota bacterium | reverse complement strand
GTTCCGCCTGCTGTGGATGGAAGGTGGTGGCGGCGCGAACGTGGAGTGGTTCACGGTCAACGCCGACGGTACCCGCGCGCTGGTCAACGGCACGCAAGCCGGTGCCCTCCGCTCCTTCCGCCGTCGCACTGTCGCCGAGCCCGGTGGCGGTTCCACGACTCCGCTGGCTTTCTCCAGCATCGTGCGCAACGCCAATGGCTCGATCACGCTGACCTGGACCGGTGGTGGCACCCTCCAGTCCAGTGCCTCGATCAAAGGTCCTTGGACCGATGTTACAGGGGCTACCAGCCCCTTGACGCTGACTCCGGATCAGGCGTCGCAGTTTGCCCGCGTGCGCCGCTAAACGGCCCGGTGTGAACGATCACGGAGGGGTCCATGGGTTCTCCATGGGCCCCTCCTTTGTTCTTGTTGGAAATTTCAGATATAATCCGAAGAACTCCCGACCATGAATGCCCAGTCGCCATTTCCGATGATTGTAATTTGGTTGTGGATTCATGGCGCCATTGCCACTTCGGGAGTGTTGGCGGGAGATCGGTTAGTCGACTGGATTTGGCCTTTGGTTCAACCTCCTTCCTCGTTGCTGGTGACCAACCTTCCTCAGACCGAACGGACCCTCGGTTATGTCGGATCGGCTCAGTGCAGTGCCTGTCATGCCGAGGAGCATTCCGCGTGGCATCGGTCCTATCACCGGACCATGACCCAGCCCGCCATGGCTGAGACGGTGCTGGGGCGCTTTGATGGGCAGACAATTGAAGTCGGAGGCCTTGCCTACCGGGTGTTCCGTGAGGACGGTGCCTACTGGGCTGAGATGCCGGATCCCGACCTCATGATGCAAGCCGACTCCTCGAAGAAGCCCGTGGATCGGCGGAAGATCCCGCGGGTGCGTCGACCTGTCGTCATGACCACGGGTTCCCACCACTACCAGACTTATTGGGTTGCCAGCCAGCGGGTGCCGGGGTTGCTCCAGACGTTACCGTTGGTTTATCTCATCTCCGACCAACGCTGGATGCCTCGAGACGAGGCCTTCTTGCGAGGGCCTGAGGATCGGCAACGGCTCATCATTCAGTGGAATCATCAGTGCATCCGTTGTCACAGCACTGCTGGGAATCCGGGTCTTGATGAATCCAGTGGTCTGCTCAAAACAAAGGTTGGGGAGTTGGGGATTTCTTGCGAGGCCTGCCACGGGCCCGGTGAGAGGCATGTGACTGAGCGACGGACCCTGCAGGTGGAACCTGCTCGGAATGGCCCGCCCGCCTACGACCTGATCAATCCCTCCAAGCTCGATCATCGGAGGTCCAGCGAGGTGTGCGGTCAATGCCACGGCGCATACATTCTGCGCCCGGAGCAGGCCATGCGATTCGCCACCAATGGATCGGCTTATCGTCCCGGCGATCGTCTTTTCCAGACGCGGTATGAGGTGAAGCATCCGCGGGTCGATCCGAGGCCCGAACGCGTTGCAGACTACCGGCGCAATCCCGAGTTCTTTCGCGAGCAATGGTGGGATGATGGAACCATTTTGGCCGGAGGTCGTGAGTTTAATGGATTGGCCGCATCTAAATGTTTCACGCGGGGTACTCTGGGCTGCACCACGTGCCACACCATGCACGGTACGGATCCCGACGACCAATTGAAGCCCACTGGGGCTACCCCGCAGTCCTGCATCACCTGCCACACCGAACCTCGGTTTAAGGAGCGGATTTCTGAACATACCCATCACCTCAAGGAATCCGAGGGTTCCAACTGTCTCAACTGCCACATGCCTCACACGACTTACGCGTTGTTCAAGGCCATCCGCTCCCACCAGATCGAATCTCCGAGCAATGAACGGTTGTCCCGTTATGGCACACCCAATGCGTGCAACTTGTGTCACTTGGACCAGACTCTGGCTTGGACTCGCGAAAACCTGTTTGTTCAGTATGGGCAGAAGCGATACCCACTGACGGCCGAGCAGGAACGTATCTCGGCGGGTGCCCTCTGGATGCTGCAAGGCAATGCGGCCCAAAGGGTGATCGCTGCGTGGCATACTGGTTGGCAACCCGCGTTGCAAACCTCCGGGACCAATTGGATGATACCCATCCAGGCGCAGTTGCTCTCCGATGATTACGCAGTCATCCGTCGCGTGGTGTCGGGTGCGCTTTCCAAAACCCCGGACTTCGATCCGGCGGCTTATGATTTTATGGCCTCGACCGAACGATTGCGGGACAGCACCCAGCAGGTGCTTCAGAGATGGTTGGAGAGCGTACGACCGAGGCAGCGGACGGGTCCCGCCGTTTTGATCGGATCCGACGGGATGTGGAACAACGCGGAGTTGGAGTCATTACTGGGCAAACGCGACCAGCGCTCCATCACTATCCAAGAATGATTAGTTAGGGTTGTCGAGCGGGTCCAGCGTCCAGACGACGCGGGTCTGTGGCAGGAAGGCCTTGCCGAGATTCGGGCTTCCAGTCGCTGTGTCGATGACTTGATTGCCGCGGAGATTTTCGGCGTGTCCGTCGGCAAAGACCAAGTTTCCACTGCCCGAGTGACGGGCCGAGAACCGGTTGGCGAAGGCATGCGGCTGCCCGTTGTAGGTCGATTGATTGGGGTGAAATTTGAGCTCATCGGGCATTCCTGCCTCGGTGAAGACCACCGTTTGAGACGCCATTTGGATCGCGGAGAGCTTAGAGGGTTCTCCATTGCGGATGAGCTTCGAATTCATCGCCAGCGAGAAGAACGGGGATGCTTTGCGAACCGTGGCTATCGGCAATTTCGCCGCGGGGCAGGTGAAGAGTGAGGCCTTTTCGTAAAACGCTTGTCCATTGGTTGCGTAGTCGCGGACGGGCCGCAGCCCGATGCGCGGAGGGATGGCGTTGCACCACAGCTCTGCATTGTTGGTGCTCTGAGCCTGAAGCCAGGTCAACTGGTCTTGGCTAAAGGGTTTCTCACGGGGGAGGTACTCTAGATTGTCCTCCGTATAGAGCATTAATCCGAGGCCCCATTGTTTCTGTTGGTTGAGGCAAGCGATACGCACAGCGCTGCCTTTGGCACGCGCCAGCGCCGGCAAAAGCATCCCGGCCAAGATAGCGATGATGGCAATGACCACCAGCAGCTCGATGAGGGTGAACCCGCCGGAGCGAGAGCCGAGCGGTGAACGGCAGTGGACGCCCTTCATTGAACCTCCACCCGGAAGAGTCCGACGGAGCCGCTGTTGGGGCCCAAGAAGAGGGAGAAAGTCACGGGGCCGGCGACGGTGGCTGCCTGAGGTTCGCCCTCGTTGATCCAAGAGCCACTGGCCTCATTGCGGCGTTGCAGCCGGTAGGTGCGACCCGACTCGGCCGAAAGGAGGACCGTCAAGGCCGTCTCCGTTTGCGTGACGGTCAGTGAAGGGGGCTTTGCAGGGGTGACGATCGTTCCGGCCTTAATCCGGCCTGGGGAGCCCCATTCCTTGACGCCTTCCAGAGTGGCGGGCGCTTGGAACACGCCGTTGAGGTCCAGCACGCTGAGTTTGCCGAACTCGCGTGTGTCCGGATTGAAATTGAAACTAATGCCTGGATCGCCGGCGGGGAAATCCACTGCGTCGATGGTGTCTGCATTGGCCGTGGCCGTGGCGTTCCAGAGGCGCAAGGCGTCGCCGCCCGAGCTCAGTCCGATGCCGCTCCCGGTATAGGTCACAATCTTCAGGCCGGTCGGGAGATTGTTGGTACCCCACCAGGTCCGGAACTGATCCGGGGTGAGTCGTTCCACAAACACGATGGATTCGCCGGGCAGAATTGTGAGATTGGTGTCCGCAATGGTGAGGGCGCTGCCGAGGCTCGCGCTGTTGTCATCAAAGCGCCAACCGGACAGGGAGAAGGGCACTGGCGAGAAGGAGGTGATCTCCCACCAATCTTCAGGCGCGAAACCCACTCGGTCGATGAAGGCGGGATCCAACGTCGTGCGGGCACTGCTCACTTCGGTGATGCGAATGTCCGGCCGGCTGAGCACGGTCAATAGCACCGAGTGAGAGATTGTGCCGCTGGCGTTCGAGGCGGTGACGGAGTATTGGCCCGCTTGCACCGGGGTCACCGGGTTGACGGTGAAGGTGGCTGAGGTGGCTCCGGAGAGGGGTTGTCCATTTACGGACCACTGGTAGGCCGGTTCGGGTACTCCAGAGGCCGTTGCGGAAAACGTGGCCACGCCACCGGTGAGAACCGTCAGTTCCGTCGGTGTCTGTACCCAGCGGGGGGCTGAGGGAGCCGCAGCGATTTGGAGCCTGGCATCGGCGCTCGTCAGTGTGGCTAAGCCGTTATCGAGTTGAACCGAGTACAGGCCACTGACTTGAGTTTGAGCATTCAAGACAGTGAGACTGGCGCCGGTTTCGCCCGGAATGGGGGTGCCGTTAAAGCGCCATTGATAGCGGGGACGCGGCAAGCCGGCGACCTCCACAGTGAAAGTGGCGGCATCACCCGGATTGACCGTTTTGTTGGCCGGTGGGGTGGTGATGGTCAGCGGAATGATGGGGCCGGCGACGCCCGGCGAACCCCAGTCCCCATTGTCCGTCGCTGAGAAAGCACCCGGGACTTCAGACGTGGTTCGAGCTGTCAGGAGCCCGGTCTTGGGATCGCTGGTGAAGCTAGAGGAGTTAGTCCCGGCGGCTGTGAAATCGACCCAGACCACGGGCGATGCCTCTTGCAGGGCGGCGGCATCCCAGAGGCGAATGCCATCGCCGGTTGAACTCAGTCCGATGCTTGCCGCCGTGTAGCTAATGACTTGAAGCGACGGTGAAAGCGTCGAGCCCCACCAGGAGCGGAATGCAGCCGCATCGATGTCCTGCACAAAGACAACGGATTCGCCCGGAGAAAGGGTGAGTGCGCCCAAAGTCACAGCACCGTTGGTCAGGCCGCCGTTGGAATCGTTGAGCCGCCAACCCCGCAACTCGATCGGGGTCGTTCCGTAATGAGTGAGCTCGAACCAGTCGGCGTGCAGTGTGGGCGTGCCATTGGTGGATTGACTGGAGTGCACCTCGGTGATCGCCAGCTGGGCACGGAGTTCCATGCCCATTAGCATCAGTGCCACTGCGGCCAGAAGGGATCGGATCGATAATGGAGCGGTCAATCGGAGGAAGGGTTGGAGGTGGGGTTAGTGCTCTGAAAACTAGGCGGCATCAGAGCCATTTCACTGGGTATGGTGAGGGGTTGTTCCTGCCTAAACGGTGACGCTCTGGTGACAACACGGTGACATGGATTCGAATGCGCGGGTTCGACCGGATCAGGGGCTTCCGATCCCGTTTAAAATCGGCGTCACGGCTGGGTGAGCGGCGTGTGACAAGTTGCGGAAAATGGGGGTATTTCCATGAGCGCCTCTCCCATGCGAATGCGGTGTCCGGTTTGAAGATGCGGGCAGGCCTTGAAGCCGGCCGGCGCGAACAGAATGATAGTGGAACCGTGTTCGAACCATCCCAGCTCTTCGCCTCGCACGACGGGCGTGCTGCAAGGGATCTCCAGAGACCCTTGGCGACCGTGTCTCAGCAGGAGGTTCAGGAAGTGCAGTCGGATCGAAGCCACCAAGATGGCGGCCACGGCGACCAAGGCTACGGGGCGCCCATCAGCCAAGCGCAGTCGCACCACGGCGCGCTCGTTCTTGCAGAAGAGGTTTTCGACCCGTCGGAGAGCGATGGGGTTGACGTTCCAGGTGTCCCCCGAAATGGAGGTCACCTTTTCTACGGTGCCCGATTCCGGACTGTGGAAGCGGTGGTACATGTCCGAGGTCAATCGCAGGGTGATGAAGTGGCCGTCTTGGAAATCTGCGGCGGCTCCGGCGCTGCCGAAGAGATCTTCGATCGAGTAGGGGAATCCCTTCGCTTGGAAAGCCTGCATCCCACGCACCGCACCCCAGGCTCCGATGATGCCATCACAGGGACTCACCAAGATTTTGGAATCCGGATTCACCGGCCGCATCCCGGGTTTCAATTCGCGGGTGAAGCATTCCTGAAGGCTGTGAAATCGCTGGTGCTTGGATTCGCTGAGGTCGAGGTCGGTGAAGAGTTGCCACACTGCGATAGAAGCCCGCGTCAGCAGCGGATTTCGAATGCTGCTGAAGCGGCCCATGGCGTGGGTCAGCAGGGACCGTGGCAATCGATTGGTGAGCAAAAAGTTCAAATCCTCCTGCAACAGCAGGCGGTCGCGGAGGGCGCGCAGTCGGGTGGCAGTGTTGCCGCCGCTGCGAGTCGAACTATTAATCCTGATTTTTTTCATGTCTGAATTCTTGAATCCTTCGTGGCTTGCTTTGATCCCGGTGGCCGGTGCGCTGGCATGGGGTCGGCGGCGTCTCCAACTTTCCTTTGCCAAGCACCCCTCGCTGGCCGGGCACTCTCGATGGGCCAAGCGGGTCACCCGCTGGATTCCCGGTTATGCCTACGGGGATGAAGAGGTGTTCCGCACCGATGGAGCATCGGACGCGGTAGAAGCCGCACGCCGACAGGGGTTCTTTCGGTTGGCTGGGCAGTTTGCCGGGCATCATCCGCGATCCATCATTCAATCGACGGAAGCCGCTCGTCACATCTCCGACCTCCAGTTCACCCGAGCCTATCGAGTGCCGTTTCAGTTCAGCCCGTATGTGCGGACCCATTTGAAACTGGGAGGATTTGTCGAGTCGTCGGAAGGGGTGCACATCACGGATTTGGACGGACGGCGCTACATGGATTTGACCGGTTCTTATGGGGTCAATGTCATGGGCTACGACTTCTACAAGTCCTGTATGGAAGAGGCAGCACAGCGGGTCCAAGCCTTGGGTCCGGTGTTGGGCAGCTTGCATCCCTGCACGGCATGGAATGCCGAACGGCTTTGTCGCATCTCGGGCAAGGACGAGGTGTCGTTTCACATGTCTGGCACCGAGGCGGTCATGCAGGCGGTGCGATTGGCGCGCTACCATACCGGACGCAAGTATCTTGTTCGGTTCTGCGGTTCCTATCACGGATGGTGGGACGATGTCCAACCGGGCCCGGGCAATCCCATGCCGCCCGGTTGCGTGTACACGTTGAAGGAAATGGATGAGGCCACCCTTCGAGTGCTTTCCACGCGCAAGGACATTGCCTGCGTGCTGGTCAACCCCCTCCAGGCGCTGCATCCGAACCGTCCCGCCCCGGGCGATTCGACGTTGGTAGACAGTTCCCGCAGTGCCGGCTTCGATCGTGCGCGGTACACCGAATGGCTTCAGTCTTTGCGCGAGGTGTGCACGCAACGGGGCATTGTCTTGATTTTCGATGAGGTGTTCTTGGGGTTCCGACTCGCTCCTGGCGGTGCGCAAGAATACTTCGGGGTCGATGCCGATATAGTCACTTACGGCAAAACCCTGGGCGGTGGATTTCCGGTCGGTGTCATCTGCGGACGCCGTTCCCTCATGGTGCGCTACCGCGAAGACCGACCCGCCGACATTTGCTTTGCCCGTGGTACGTTCAACTCGCACCCCTACGTGATGGCCGCGATGCAGGTTTTCCTGGAGCGGTTGGAAACGCCCGAGGTGCGCGGATGGTACGACGGTCTGGACGAGCGATGGAATCAACGCTGTCGCAGTCTCAACGAACGCCTCGCTACGGCGGAATTGCCCGTGCGTGTGGCCAACCTTTCGACGGTCTGGACGATCTTGTATCGGGTCCCCAGCCGTTATAATTGGATGTTCCAGTTCTACCTCCGTGCCGAAGGGTTAGCGCTGAGTTGGGTGGGCAGCGGACGGCTCATCTTCAGTCTCAACTATTCTGAAGAGGAGTTTCAGTCGGTGTCCGAACGATTCCTTCGGGCCGCCGTGTCGATGCAACAAGATGGATGGTGGTCACAGGCTCCCGGCTTGGATAACCGATCCATCCGTCGGCAAATCCTCCGGGAGATGCTGGGGAGGATTCGAAAGAAACCCTCCGGCCCAGTCACCGCCCAGGGACTTGCCAAACAAACCGCCTAGTCGTAGCGAAAGACTCCGCTGTCGCCGGCTCGATTGATCCAACTCAATCGATCCGGTTTAGTGGTTCGACTGAGCGTGGTCCATGGGGTCGATGAGTTCGCCCCGCAGCAGCGCCAGCGGTGAGCGCCAGTACAGCAAGATATCGTGGAAGGGATCGGTCGTGATTTTCAGCGCCCAGACCAGTCCGGTGGTCACATCGCGCAAAAAGAACAGGTGGACCGTACGGAAGATCAGCCCGCCGAGGCCGATGTACAACCAGATGAGTCCGAGGCTCTTGAGGTAACCTCCACGGACCACTTCCTCATTCAGCAAACCCAAGAAATTGGGGCTGAAGTAGAGGACTGCCGGAGCCACCGCCCACAGCGCCATGAGAACCACCTTACGTCGCAAGTTGTAGCCAATTTTGATGTCCTCCTTGTGCTCGTGAGTCGCCCGATTCACGTGGTCATAGCCGCGCGGCTCAAAGAAGAAATGCCCCGACTGGCGCGACGTCATCGAAATGCCCCAGGCAATAAGTGCTGAGAGGGCTGGGTCGATGAAGAGGAACACGTAGGAGACCACAAAGGACATGGCGCTGATGAGGTGCAGCGATTGGTTGATCCGGCTGTGGTGGTAGTAGCGATGGTCGTCCCAACGTTGGGTGCGCAACGCTTCGAGGTAGTGGGAAAACGGGGCGGTCATGATGCGATTCATGGAAGTGTTGATGATTCAGACCGTTGGATCGGTCTGGTTTCGATTTCAATGAGGTTGTGTGAAGCTCTGGTGGCGGTCCTGTTTCGATACAGAAATATCGACAATCCGCCATCGGTTCGTTGCTCAGTCAGTGCTCAATGAACCAGTGATCGAGGGGGCTCTAGCCAAGTCGGATCAAACCATCCCGCATCCAGCGCGACCGTTGCGGATCGCCTTGGTGACGGAAACCTATCCTCCAGAAATCAATGGTGTGGCGAGCACGGTGGCTCAGTTGGTGGCCGGCTTGTTACGGGAGGGGCAGTTCGTCGAGGTGACGCGTCCGCGTCAGCCCAAAGTCGATGGGGTTTCCAAGGATGGCCCGGGTGCTCAAACCGGTGTGACGGGGCATGGCGGTGGATCACACGGGGGCCAGCCTCCGCGCTTTTCAGAACGACTCACCTCCGGGATTCCCATTCCACGGTATCCAGAACTGAAACTGGGGCTTCCGGCCGCTGGCCGTTTGGAGCGGGATTGGAAGGCGCAGCCGCCGGACATCGTGCACATCGCCACCGAAGGCCCGCTGGGATGGTCGGCGTTGCGCGTGGCGCGTCGATTGGGTCTCCCCGTGGTTTCCGAGTTCCGGACCAACTTCCATGCCTACAGTGCCCACTATGGTATCGGCCCTCTCCGCCACTGGGTTCTGGGTTACCTGCGCCGTTTTCATAACCGGTGCGCCTTCACCATGGTTCCGACGGCGGGATTGGCTGCGGAATTAGAGGCTTCCGGCTTTGAGCGCTTGAAGGTGGTGGCTCGTGGCGTGGACGCCATCCGCTTTCATCCCTCCCGACGTTCTCAAGAATTGCGATCCTCCTGGGGGGCGGGCCCTTCCACACTAGTAATGGTTGCTGTCGGTCGAATTGCTCCGGAGAAAAATCTCGACCTCTTGGTCTCGGCGTATCGAAAGATCCGCAGGGTCCAACCGGATGCCCGCCTGGTCGTGGTGGGCGATGGTCCCGCTCGGGCTTGGTTGGAGCACGAGGTCCCCGACGCCGTGTTTGCTGGGCGGCGGATGGGTGAGGATTTGGCGTCCCATTATGCTTCAGGCGACTTGCTGCTCTTTCCCAGCCTCACCGAAACCTTTGGGAACGTAACACTTGAGGCCATGGCCAGTGGTATAGCAGTTCTGGCCTTTAATTACGGTGCCGCGGGTCAGAGCGTGGTATCCGGGGTTCATGGGTGGACGGTGCCCTATGGCGACCGGTCAGCGTTTGAGCGCACCGCTGAATGTGCGGCGGCCGATATGCCTCACCTTCGGCGGCTCGGAGCACAGGGGCGTCAGGTTGCAGAAACGATGGCATGGACTGAAATCGTCCGTGAAGTGCAGGCCATTTATTTAGGCACCCTCCAGTCCGTTCGTTCCAGAGGATTAGAAACGTAACATTTGGCGACTTGCCGCGATCGGGATCCGAGAGCAAATGTTGAGCACCGTTGTTTCCGTTTCGTCACGCAACTGTGTCTTAAGATGGAAAACATCGGAGATCCTCCGATGAAACCGACTAACCCCTCAAAAAACCTCGCTGCCCAAATCTCTGCCCACAACAAGGTCGAGCAACGAGTCGTCATTCTGGTCAAGACGGCCGAAGCGACCCATGCCGAACACCGAAAAGCCAAGGCGGCCTACAAAGTGGCCAAGAAGACCGCTCGATCAGCCAAGCTGGCTTGGCATCGTGCACGAACTCTCGCACGCGAGGGTCAGTCGATGGTGAAAAAATCGACCAAACGGCTGGCCAAAGTGCGCAGCCAAAGTTCTTCGAAAGAGTGATTTACCCCCTCCTCTCGGCAACGTTCTGGAATCTGCGGAAGGTTGCCGGTTTAAAATCCGCGGTTTTGCCGGGCTGAGACAGTTTTCATAGGGTTCCCCGCCGGCGTGGACAGCGTTGGAACCCAAAACGGTCCTGAGGCGAGGACTAAGTGTCACGCGACTGAAACAAACCCGGACGTGTTTGTGTTGCAACCCGAGCCGCTTTGAGGTCTTTGGCAGAGCAGTTCTTCGGTATCCCCCCTTTCTCGGATGAAACCCAGCGGCTCCTCGGTTCTTCAACGCCGCCTCGCGGCGGATCCGGCCCTATTCACTGTTGTCGCATCGCTGGCCGCCTTTGGGGCTTACACCGCGATGTATGCGTTTCGAAAACCCTTTTCGGCAGCGACGTTTTCCGGGCAGGAAATTGGAGGTATATCGTTAAAAGTGCTCTTCGTGGTAGCTCAGTTGGTGGGCTACACGCTCTCCAAGTTCTTGGGAATCAAGATTGTTAGCGAAGCGGGCGCAGGCCGTCGGATCGCGCTCATCGCCGGGCTCATCGGTCTGGCGTTTTTGCCATTGGTCTTACTGCCCCAAGTGCCTCCCTGGGCCCAGGTCGTTTGTCTGTTCGTCAATGGCCTGCCGTTGGGTATGATCTGGGGGTTGATTTTCGGGTTCCTCGAGGGGCGTCGGGTGACCGAATTCCTCGGGTTGGGCATGAGCGTGAGCTTCATTTTTGCCTCGGGTTGGACCAAATCCGTCGGAGTTTACCTCATATCCCGTTGGGCTGTTCCGGAACTTTGGATGCCAGCCATGGCTGGGTTGGTGTTCGTTCCCCTTCTCGTGATGTGTCTGGCCTTGCTGGCCGCTCTGCCAGCTCCCAGCGTGCAAGACATTGCGGAACGGTCTGTGCGGGCACCGATGGACGGGCCTCAGCGCCGCCAATTTTTGGCCCGCAATGCCGTTTCGCTGGCGTTGCTCATCCTTCCCTACGTTTTACTGACCGTGTACCGCGATCTTCGCGACACCTTCATGGCGGATGTTCTCAAAGAACTGGGGGTGCGTCCGGATCCCTCCTTTTTTGCTCGAGTTGAATCCTTGGTTGGGGTCGGAGTTTTGGCCGCACTGGCCGGATTATGGTGGATTCGCGATCATTGGAAGGCCTTGGGCACTTATCATGTGCTTATCAGTCTGGGGGCGATTTTGGTGGGTGGGTCCACGCTGGCGTTTCAACGCGGGTGGTTGGGTCCGGCCGCTTGGATGGTGCTCACCGGATTGGGCGGTTATTTGGGATATGTTCCCTTCAACAGCGTGCTCTTCGATCGCCTTCTAGCCGCGACACGACAGGCTGGAACCGCTGCGTTCCTCATCCAGGTGGCCGATTCGGTGGGCTATCTGGCCTCGGCCTCGCTCTACCTCCAGCGGACGTTTTCCAAGGCCTCACCCGCATGGACTCAGTTGACTCAGAACGCGGGATTGGGCTTAGCCGTTTTGGTGCCTCTCCTGCTGGCGGCTTCGTGGATTTCTCTGAAATCCACGCGTCGGAAATCTTTATGGCCAGAGCGATAATTGTTACGTTTGTATTTCGAGCGTTACATAAAAGTCGCTGGTGATCGGCCGGCGACACACGATAACTAGCTAAGATGCTGTTAGTTATCGATCGGGAACCCAAAACACCGACCTCAAGCCGCTCGGGTTTTACCCTCATCGAGTTGCTCGTGGTCATTGCCATTATAGCCATTTTGGCGGGCATGCTCCTACCAGCCCTGGCGACCGCCAAAGCCAAGGGTCAGCAGGCCGCCTGCATGAGCAACTTGCGACAGATTTCCATCGGCACCACGATGTACACGCAGGACAACGCGGATTTATTCCACAACCGCGGCGGAGCTGCTCCCAACGATGGCCAGTGGTCCGCCTCACCGGCTACGCGGGAAGTCCTCCCGCCCTCCGATAGTCGAGCCTACTGGGCCACGGCCTATATTTCCTATTTCGGTGGAACTCGCCGCATTGGTCGATGCCCGGGTGCCCGGACGGTAGACGACTGGCGCGACGACGGTTCCCGGACGAAGTGGCCCATGGACTGGTGGCTCGACTCCAGTTACGGCTTGAACCAGTTCGCGGTTAAAGATTTCAAGTCCAACGCGGACAAGCCGCTCAAGATTTCCACGTTGGTCAATCCCTCTACCCTCATTTACGCGCAGGATGCCGCCGAGCAACGCATGGATGGCTCCGATGACACCCTCGGAATTTGGCCCGGCGGATCGCCGGTCAACCTCAACCAATGGCGCGTGGGTCTGGCGTCGCTCTATCCGGGCAAGCGCATGGAGTTCGAATGGTTCCGTCACGCCCGCAAGTGCAACACATTGTGGGCTTTAGGTAATGTTTCGGTCATTCCGTACAGCACGGGTCCTGGCATCGATTACCGCTGGTACACCGGAGAGGAAGCGCTGATTTCCCCCCGCTGAGTGGGGCCCGCAATCGGTTCTCAGTACTCCCCCTATGAAAATTTTATTTCTATCTTTGATCGCCCTCTTGTTGGCCTTGGGTTGCGAGCCCAAGTCCGAGGTGGCCTCGCCCCAAAACAGCTCTTCCGAGGCCAAGGCCTTGACGGATGCCGCTGCCAAGGCGGCCGCCGAGAACCCTGCCGATGCCTTGGCTTTGGCCGAGAGCATTAAGAACCGCGAGGATATTTCGGCCGCCGATCGGGCGGCTGCCCTCAAGGCCCAGCAAGATGCCCTCAAGAAGCTCGCTGATGCCGCCGCCACCGGTGATGCCAAGGCTAAGGAAGCCATCGACAAATATCGGGCCTCCAAGTGATGGGCCTCCAATTGACGGATCTCTAAATGAGGGGTCTCCGACGGATGTCCTAGTCCCCGACTGTCCCTCTCGATCCTTTTCGTTCCCTCAAACCAGACACTCTGTCCGTACCGTAGTAACCAAATACAATCCGTAGCAACCATGAGTCCACAATACCTCAAACGCCTCGCCTTGGGCGCCCTAATGGGGGCCTTCGGCCTTCAGGCGGCCACCACCATCCCGGCGGAGTTCGCCTACCCGCTGAGCGCTGCCTCGGCCGCTAATCGCGGCTTTTCGGTCGTGATGAAGCAGGCCACCACCGCCGCCGGCGGTTTGCCCAATAGCACCGCTCGCACCGAGGCGCAGTTGGCCGGCACGCTGATCAACATCAAGACCGGTCAGCCCCACACCAACACCATCGATTTCGCCGCTGCGGCCTTCAACGCCGACGGCACCTTCACCGAAACGACCACCATCAACTACGAGCAGGCCGGTTCCACTGGCCAGAGCTTCCCCGGCATCCCGGGCCTCGAAGCAAGCACTGACAACATCGCCATGGAAGTCGTGTCCTGGCTCGAGTTGCAGGCGGGCACCTACAGCATGATCGTCAACTCGGACGACGGCTTCCGCGTGACCGTGGGCAAAGAGGCCCGTGACAAGGCTACGGCCATCATGATCGGTGAATATGAAGGCGGCCGTGGTGCTGCCGACAGCATCTTCGATTTCACTGTGACCCAAGCCGGTGTTTATTCCTTCCGCCTGATTTATCAAGAAGGCGGCGGCGGGGCGAACTGCTCCTGGTTCACCGCTCCCGTGGGCAATCCGGACGCCCGCGTTCTGGTCAATGCCGACGGCGGCGTTAAGGCCTACAGCAAGATCACGTCGGCCACTCCGGCCTACTTGTCGTTGCTGGAGCCGGCCAATGGCGCCACTGGGGTTTCCCCCGGCGCGGTGGTCACGGCCGTCATCAAGAATGGATCCGCCGGTTCGGTGGCGTCCTCTTCGGTGAAGCTCACCTATGATGGCGCCGTTGTCGCTGCCATCATTTCTCAAACCAACGGTGCCACCTTGGTCAGTTACGACCCGCCGGGTCTGCTGGAGCCGGGCTCCAAGCACACGGTGGTTCTGGAGTACGCCGATGGCTCGACGCCGAAGAAGCTGGAGTATTCCTTCACTTCCGCCGCCACCGGCAACATCACCCTGCCGACCCCCATCTGGTTGGAGAACTTTGAGAGCACCGCCGAAGGCGCAGTCCCGGCTGGTTGGACCCTCCAGAACTACACCACCGGAGCCAATGGCACCGTGGATTATGATGATCCGAACAGCGACGCCTACCTCGACTGGGTGGTCATTCCCAAGACCCGCGTTGAATCGGCCAAGTGGGACGCCCCGCGCCGCTTGAACATCACCGAGCAGTTCGTCAACGGCGAGGCCGTTAAGTCGCTGATCAACGGCAAATTCCTGTACGCTGAGTCCGACAACCGTGGCGGTAGCCAAATTCAGTATGCCTTCTCGCCGGACGTCAACCTGACCGGCAAGACCAATATCTACCTCTCGTTCAATAACATCTACGAGCAGAACCAAGACAGCATCGGCTCGGTGGAATACTCCATCGACAAGGGTTCGACCTGGTTGCCGGTTCTGTACATGCTCGACGGACCCGACATCGTGAAGGACGCCGCCGGCAATGTGGATGGTTACGCGACGATGATCGCCACCAACGGCGACACCGCCGGTTATGAAGACCCGATCAGCGGTGAAGCGCTCGGTAAGGCCTATGGTGCCTTCATCGGTGTGGCCACCAATGAGTGGAAGAACATCGCTCCCTTCATCCAGGCTCGCATCAACGACGACGCGGTGGAGTCCAAGCGCGTGGAGTTGTTCCGCTTGCCTAAGGCCGACAATCAGGGCGCCGTCCGTCTTCGTTTCGCCCAGGCCGGAACCGGCAGCTGGTACTTCGGCATCGACGACGTGGGCTTCTACACCATTAACGCCGTCTCCAAGCCGGTCCTCGCCGTCTCTCCGGTGAGCCTCAACTTGATCGCAGGCGGCAAGGCGACCTTCGTTGCCGAAGGCCGCGGCGAAGGCATCAGCTACCAGTGGCAGCTCAACAGCAACAACATCGCGGGCGCCACCAACACGTCCTTCGTCATCGCCTCGGTCAAGCTGAGCGATTCCGGCAACTACCGCGTGGTGATTTCGAACAAGGGCGGCAGTGTGACCTCGGCGGACGCCGTTCTGAAGGTCAGCTCGCCCCTGGCCGATCCGTCCGTGTTGAGCAGCGGCCTGGTGGCTTACCTGCCCTTCGACGGTGACTACACCGACTTGCAAGGTGCCGTTTCCGCCAAGGCGGTGGGTTCCCCGACCTTCGAGGCCGGCAAGCGCGGTCAAGGTATCCACGTGAAGAACCTCAAGGATGGTTCGCTCAACAACTACGTGACCCTCGGCTACGCCAACGCCCTCAAGTTCGGTGACTCCAAGGACTTCACTGTGTCGTTCTGGGTGAAGCAAATCAGCCAGGCCGATGACCAGGCGTTCATCTCCAACAAGGACTGGAACAGCTCCAACAACCGCGGCTGGGGCGTCTTCTCCCAGGGTGGTGCAGTAATCCGCGTCCAGTTGACCGGCCCCAGCTCGACTGACAAGTACAGCCAGAAGCCGGCCGCCACCTTGCCCGATGCCGCTTGGCATTTGATCACCGTGGCCGTGGCTCGCACTGGTAACGTCGACACCTACGTGGACGGCACCCTGTCGCTCTCCACCCCGATGACCGCCAAGGGCAACATCGACACCGACGACCTCGGCTTCGCGTTGAACCTCGGTCAGGACGGAACCGGCAAGTACACCGATGGTGGTGCTGCCGAACTCGACGCCGTCCTCGACGAAGTTGCCGTCTGGAACCGCGCCCTCAACGCCCAGGAAGCCTCGGCGCTCTTCACCCTCGGCAACGCCGGCCAGAGCATCAAGGTGCCGGCCGTGACCCAGAACCTGGAAGTCTACCTGCCGTTCGACGGCACCTACGCCGACAAGTCGGGCAAGGGTGTGGTCGCTTCGGCGGTCGGTACGCCCAAGTTCGAGGCCGGTCCGATCGGCCAGGCCATCCGCGTCAACAACCTGAAGGATGGTTCGGTCAATAATTACGTGACCCTCGGTTACCCGAGCGGCCTGAAGTTCAGTGACACTACTAGCTTCACGGTCTCCTTCTGGACCAAGCTCAACAGTCAGGCGGATGACCAGGCCTTCATTTCCAACAAGGACTGGAACAGCTCTAACAACCGCGGCTGGGGTATCTTCTCCCAGGGCGGTGGCAAGGTGCGCAACCAGTTCACCGGTCCGGGTGCTGGCGCCGACAAGTACAGCCAGACCCCGGCGCTGGGCCTCAATGACACCCAGTGGCATCAGATCACCGTCATCGCCGACCGCGCTGCCGGCAAGTCTGAGACCTATCTGGACGGCAGTTTGGTTCAATCGGCCGCTCTGGCTACCAAGGGTTCGTTCGACACCGATGATCTCGGTTTCGCTATCAACATCGGTCAGGACGGTACCGGCAAGTACACCGATGGTAACGCGGCCGAAATCGACGCCGTGATCGACGAACTGGCCATCTGGAGCCGTCCTCTGGGCGGTGTCGAAGTGGCCGGTCTCTACGCCAAGGCCCTCGCTGGCGCTGGCATCGTGGGCGCTGCCCCGGCAACCCTGAAGCTCAACGGCATCACCGCTGCGGGCGGCAATGTTACCATCACCTGGGCCGGCGCTGCCGGCGTCAAGCTCCAGAGTTCGGCCACCCTCGGTGGCGTCTGGGCCGACGTGACGGGTTCGGACGGTGTCAGCACCGTGACCGTCCCGGCGGGCAACGCCGCGGCGTTCTTCCGCCTCGTCAAGTAATGGACTGAGGCTTCGGCCTCACTCGAACAGGGGGCCGGTCGCAAGACCGGCCCCTTTTTTCTTGGTGCGCCCGGCAGGGCGCACTCTCCAACGGGTTAAAGTCCCGAGAAGGCCCAACAAGGAAAACTGTATCGCTGCCCGACAAAGGGGGCACCGCAAGGTGGGATCTGAAGGAAGTCGGGGGCAAAGCACTGGATCGACGAACCGGAAGCGGATACGAGGCAAATGTGGGGGATAAGAAGTGCGTGATCTTCAAAGTCCAAAACTTGAACGGAACCCACGGGCGTCTATCCAACCGAGCGATCCGTGTGTGCCGATCCGGCTCCTAGGTAGGGACCGATCTCCGAGCGGTCCGTGTGTGCCGATCCGGCTCCTAGGTAGGGACCGATCTCCGAGCGGTCCGTG
>CAINWP010000188.1 GCA_903854475.1 uncultured Verrucomicrobiota bacterium | reverse complement strand
CTAGCCGGACTTTCGCTACTGGGCAGCGGTTTTCGCTGATTTGCGCCGGTCGACCTGCGGTTTTGCTCAGAAAAATGACTCTTTGAACCCCCTCGACCAGCGATTTTCTCTGTAGTGCAGACCTACCCCCTTGTCTCGGCTCCCGGATTTCCGGATAGGATGTCGGCCTGTGTTCCTGCGCTGCCATCGACGCAAAAAGGACGGGAAGATCCACCGATACTGGAGCATCGTGGAAAGTCGGCGTACTTCCCGAGGTCCTGTTCAACGCCATGTCCTTTATCTGGGCGAGATCAACGATTCCCAACTCGCCTCGTGGGAAAAGGCCATCACCGTCTTCGACGAGCAGCACTCCGCCGAACGCCCGCTGGCTCTCTACCCGGCAGACCGCCCATTGCCCGAACATGCTCGCGAGCATGGAGTCTCCATTCGTCTCGATGCCCTCTCCATCCGACGTCCACGCCAGTGGGGGGCCTGTTGGCTGGCCCTCGAACTCTGGCGCGAGCTTCGGCTCGACTCCTTCTGGTCGGCCCGTCTGGGTTCATCCCGCGAGGGCACCCACTGGGAGACTGTCCTCAACGTCTTGGTCGCCTACAGGCTCATCGACCCGGGCAGCGAATGGCGTCTGCATCGCCATTGGTTCGACCACACAGCTCTGGCCGATCTTCTGGGTGGTGACTTCGCCTTGGCCGCCAAGGATACCCTCTACCGCTGCCATGACCGCCTGCTCGATCACAAGGAGGCGCTGTTTTCCCACCTCCACGATCGATGGCGAGATCTCTTCAACGCCACCCACGAGGTGTTGCTCTACGACCTGACCAGCACCTATTTCGAGAGCGATCCGCCGTTCCCGGAGGGTGACAAGCGCCGGCATGGGTACTCCCGCGACCACCGAAGCGATTGCGTTCAGGTTGTCATCGCCTTGGTCATCACCCCAGAGGGTTTCCCTCTGGCCTACGAGGTGTTGCCGGGCAACACCATCGACAACCAGACCTTGCGGGACTTTCTCGGCCGCATCGAACGCCAATACGGCAAGGCCCGCCGCCTCTGGCTCATGGACCGTGGCATTCCGACCGAAGAGGTGCTCGAGGAGATGAAGCGCAGCGATCCACCGACGGCCTATCTGGTGGGCACGCCGAAGGGTCGACTGAACAAGCTGGAGGCTGATCTGGCCAATCGCCCCTGGCAGCAGGCTCGGGAAGGCGTGGAGGTGAAGCTGCTGACCCAAGACCAGGAGACCTACGTCCTGGCTCGGAGCCGGGATCGTGTCGCCAAGGAACGGGCCATGCGCCGCCGCCGTCTGCGCCGTCTTCTGAACCGGTTGAAGGAGCTGGCTGCTCCCAGCATGCGACCGCGCACACGCGACAACCTGCTTCGGGCCATCGGGGCTGCCGAGAAGGAGGCTGGGAAAGACGGTCGTCACGTGACGGTTATGGTGGACGAGAAACCGGACGCTGCGGGTGCCTATGCGGTCCGATACCGTTTGGACCGGCAGCGATTGAGACGATCACGCCGACGGGAGGGCAGCTACCTGCTGAGGACGAACCTGGTCGGGAAGGATCCTGCCGAGTTGTGGGGCCAGTACATGCGACTGGTGGAGGTCGAGGAAGCATTCCGGAACCTGAAGGGAGATCTGGGCATTCGGCCGATCTGGCACCGGGATGGCCAGCGGATCGAGGCGCATGTGTTCGTGAGTTTTCTGGCCTATTGCCTGCAGGTGAGCCTGAAGGTCCGCCTGGAGCGATTGGCACCGGGTCTGACTCCGAGATCGGTGCTGGAGAAGCTGGGCCAGATGCAGATGGTGGATGTCCACGTGCCGACGAATGACGGGCGTGAGTTGGTGATGTCCCGCTACACGGAGCCGTCAGCCGAGCAACGGTTGCTGATGGACCGGTTACGGTTGGTGTTGCCGGAGCAACCCCGCCCCAAAATCACGACCCAACAAGCCGACCTGTCGACAGACCCGATGTAGTGCAGACCTTTGATCTGAAAACCCCTCTTTTGCTGGGGTTTTTTACTTTCAAAGTGCCCAGTAGCGAAAGTCCGGCTAG
>CAINWP010000187.1 GCA_903854475.1 uncultured Verrucomicrobiota bacterium | reverse complement strand
CCGAGTGGGACTGAGCGGCCGGCTCGGAGATCCAGCCCTACCTAGCGCCGAGTGGGACTGAGCGGCCGGCTCGGAGATCCAGCCCAGGGTTGCACCCTGGGTAAGATCGTTGGCGTGCAGCGCGTCACCGTCTGAACATGCCTCGATTGCCTCGACTCCGTGGACGCGAGGTCATCGCTGCGTTGCAGCGCGCTGGCTTTGCTATCCTTCGGTCGAAAGGCAGCCACCATTCCATGCAGCATCCGGACGGGCGTCGCACGGTGGTGCCAGTTTATGCGGGGGGGACGATCGGCCCTGGCTAGCTAAGCAAGATTCTGCGGGACACAGAGATGAAGGGAGAAGAGTTGGCGAGGTGGTAGTGAGGCAGCCTCGCCCTACGCCACCCGATTTCGCTACCCCAACGCGAACTTCGCAACCGAACCGCTAACCGCCGAATTTGTGGCGGCATTGAACTATGCCCAGCGCGTCTATGATTTCGTGTTGATGTTCTTCTCCGATCGGGCGCGCACGTGAAATAGGCCTGCCGTTGGTTAAGGGCTTGGCTTTTTAGAGACCGCGCTCGAAGATTGAGGGAGTTCGATCGGCTTCGGAGAAGCGGGCGGGCTTGGGAAAATTGTGCGATGTCCAAGGTGTTGCGTGTCCTCGATACGATGTCGGGTGCGGTCTTGCTGCTGACGGCTGTGCTGGCCCCATGGATGCTCGGTGCCACGACCCGGGAGACCATCTGGTCGCTGAATGGACTCGGTTTTTTTGCGGGAGGCTTGTGGTTGGCCCAACGCATTGTCCGCTCAAGGGCCAGTGTTGGTCGGCAGACTCCCGCCGAGCATCCCGGAGCCCGTTGGCCTATGGCTTGCGTCTGGGGCTTGGTGATCGCCTTGCTCGGATACGTGCTGTGCAGTGCGTTGAACCCCAAAGCCAGTCTACAGTACAGCTTCACGCCGGGGTACCCCTTCGCTTCCGGCGTCGAGATCGACTACCTCGCCCCCATCGAGTGGTTGCCTCAGTCTCATGATCAGGATCGGACGTTGCGGGCCTTCTGGAAGTATTTGGCCATCGTCCTGAGCTTCGCTGCGGCTCGCGATTGGCTGATGGGAGCGTCCCGGCGGGAACGCCGGTCTGATGACGGCACTCCTCGGTTTCCCGGCGATCGCATGCAATGGCTGCTGTGGACGTTGGCGATAAACGCTGCGGCCGTGTCCCTTGTCGGCATGTTGCAGCGCTTGGACGGCACCCAACAGCTGCTGTGGACCTTTGCCAACCACCTCAACGGGGGGCATGGGGCCTTTGGTCCGTTCCCTTATCGATCCAGTGGCGCGCAGTACCTGAACCTGATGTGGCCGGTTACGTTGGGATTTTGGTGGGTGTTGCGGCGCAGAAATGTTGCTCGCCGTTCGGCATCGCATCGATCGGGTGGTGATCCGCATGTGTTGCTCTTGGTGTTCTCGGCCTTGACCGCCGCGGGGGTAGTGGTGGCGAACAGTCGCGGTGGTTTCTTGGTTTTGGTGGGGCTCTTGGTGGCGGTGTTTGCCCTGATGATGCTTTGGTCGAAGCGCCAAGTCGGGTTCAAGCTGGGCGTGGTGGCGGCGATTTTGACGGTCTTGGGTGTCGGAGGATGGTTGGGAGGCGAGGCGATGATGTCCCGGTTCCGGTCGGAGGATCTGGGTGGCATGAGTGGTCGGAAGCTCATCTATGCGGACACGGCCCGAATGGCGCAGGATTTCGCGGTCTTCGGGTCCGGGGCGGAGACGTTTGCCCCGTTGTATTACTTCTACCGCAAGAACGACCCGGAATGGAACGCGTACGTCCACGATGACTATCTCGAAACCCGGGTCACGTTCGGGACGGTGGGTTTTGTGATCATCCTGATGATCTTTCTGGCGGTCTGGCTTGTACCTTTTTTCGGCAACGGCATTCCGGCCCCTCCCGAAATCTTCCTACTGATCGGGGTGGCCATGGTGGGCATCCTGACCCACGCCAAATTCGACCTTCCGTTCCAGATCTACAGTCTTCATTCCCAATTCGTCCTGCTCTGCGGGGTGCTGACCTCGCTGAAGTGGCAGGGGCGCTAACCGGAGGCATGGTGAGCCACATGCGATCACGGTGGCTCGGATGTTTTCACACGCCCTAATTTGGTAAACCCGAGGGTTGCTGCTGCCAATCGCTGCCCCCAAAGTGGGGTTCACCTAGTTTTTCCTGAATGCTATGGCTTCGTCCAAGAAAGCGCTGATTACCGGAATCACCGGTCAAGATGGTTCGTACCTCGCGGAGCTGTTGCTCGAGAAGGGGTACGAGGTGCACGGCATCATCCGCCGGGCGTCCACGTTCAACACGTCGAGGCTGGATGGGATTTATTCCGATCCGCACAGCCTCAAGCACAACCTGCACTTGCACTACGGCGACTTGTCCGATGGCAGCAACTTGTCGCGGTTGATCGGCAAGATCCAGCCGGCCGAGGTGTACAATCTGGCGGCCCAAAGCCACGTGCGGGTGAGTTTCGACGCGCCCGAATATACCACCGACATCACCGCCACCGGCACGGTGCGGTTGCTGGAGGCGATTCGCGAGGTGGGCATTCAGCCGAGGTTCTACCAGGCCAGTTCGTCGGAAATGTTCGGGCTGGTTCAAGAGGTGCCGCAGAAGGAGACGACGCCGTTCTACCCGCGCAGTCCGTATGGGTGCGCCAAGGTGTATTCGTACTGGGTGACGGTGAACTACCGCGAGAGCTACGGGATGCACGCGAGCAATGGCATTCTCTTCAACCACGAGTCACCGAGGCGTGGTGAGACGTTCGTGACGCGCAAGATCACGAGGGCGGTGGCGCACATCAAGTTGGGGCTGCAAGACAAGCTGTTCATGGGCAACCTGGATTCGCGGCGCGACTGGGGCTATGCCAAGGAGTACGTGGAAGCGATGTGGCTGATGCTGCAGCAGCCCGAGCCCGACGACTACGTGATCGCAACGAACGAGACGCACACGATCCGGGAGTGCCTGGAGGTGGCCTTCGGCCGTGTGGGCCTCGACTGGCAAAAGTACGTGGAGATTGACCCGCGCTATTACCGCCCGGCCGAGGTGGAGTTGCTCATCGGCGATGCATCGAAGGCCAAGCGCAAGATGGGCTGGGAACCGAAGACGAAGTTCAAGGACCTCATCGAGCTCATGGTCGACGCCGACCTCGCCGACCTCCGGCGCTAATCCTCCAAGGCCAGGGGCGGGGTCGGTCCCACCTATTTACACAAAAGGTGCCACAGTATCATATTATTGATGGCGACCAGGCGGGTTGAGTGGGTAGGTGAGGGCGGGTTGCGGCCCCGGTGGGGCCGAGGGAATGACTGGAAGGGTATGGCGAATTCTCCGAAAGCACCGGGGTAAGGTGCGGCCGACACGGCATCTCTATTTCTATCCAATATAGGGATTTTAATCGCCCGAAGAGCCAACTCACACGGGGTCATGCAACCTAACACTCAGGGCTCCATCCACCGCCAGCGTTGCACCCGTCAAAAAGCCAGCATCCTCCGAAGCCAGCCACACGGCTGCACGTGCCACCTCGTCGGGTTGCCCGATACGCCTTGCCGGGTGGAAGCGATCCAGCTCCGCGCGCGAATCGGGTTGTCCCTCAAATCCCGCCTCGAGCATGGGCGTTGAAATTGCCGCCGGTGCAATAGCATTGACCCGCACCCGTCCCCCGAGATCCACCGCCAAGGCTCGCGTCAATCCAGCCAAGGCCGCCTTGCTGGTGGCATAGGCTACGAAACTTGGCTTCGTTTGCGACGCGTGGATGCTAGTGATTTGTACCACCGAACCTCGGGACGCCTCCAATAAGCTCAGGAAACTTTGTACCAAGAAAAACGGCGCACTCACGTTCACCGCCATCGTCGCCGCCCACTCCGAGGGCACCACGTCCGAAGTCGCTCCGCAGTGCTGCACGGCCGCATTGTTCACAAGTGCCACCAGCGGCACTCCGTCCAGAGCCTCCACTACACGATCCCAGAAATTATTCCGCACCCGTTCATCGGCGACATACGAGACTAGGCAACACGGCACCGACACCGCGCCCTCCGGTGCCGTCCGCTCCGGGGTATCCGTCGCCAGCACCCGCCATCCCGCCGACAAGAAACCGGCACACAACGCCCGGCCGATGCCGCCCGAGGCCCCTGTGATCAAAACGCCCTTCATGGATTGGCGGGAATCTTCCGCCGCCGCTTCGCCAACTGCAACCACGCCGATTCCCAACGGGCCAACGCCCAAGCCATCGCGCCCAGGCCCACCAGAGTCACCCAGAGCACGCTCCATCCGGCGGTGTCATGCACGGCTTCCAAGGCTTCTGTGCCGTGCCAATGGGCTGTGAGCGACAAGTACAACGACCTCCCGACGTTGCCCACCACCGCCCACCCCACCGCACCACCCACCAACAACCAGCGCAACACCGGCTGACGAAGCGACTGATCGCCGATGAACAATGCCATCATGAGCGATGACTGCAGACTCCGAATGCCACTGCAGGCCTCGTCGATCCCCACGCGGCAATTGGGTAACTCAATCACGCTGCCCTGCTGCTGCGCCGGGATACCCAGGAGATTCAGCAACTCCACATTAACGAAGGTCACCAATCCTTTCAGGCCGAGAACGATGGGGTTCCAAAAGATGCCCGGGAGGGGCACGGCGATCAGGGCAAACAGGATAGGAAACCGGAAATGACGCAGTGTCTGAGGCCCCCACTGTAGGAGGATCGCCGCGCGGATGAAGCAAATGGTGCCCAGACTCAACGCAGTAGCCGAAGCGGGACCCCGAGCCATTGCATGTCGGTAGAGTTCAGCCACGAGCACCAGTGGAAACCCTGCCAGCAACCACACTGCGGCCTGCCAGAACGCCGCTGGGGCATCGCTTTTCGGGCGGGAATCCCAACGATCCCACACCAAGAACGCAACTAGCAGAACCACCAAATAGCCGTAGCGGTACTCCTGCTGATCGCGCCAAAGAAACTGAAGGCTGTAGATCCACCACCCCACAAATACTACCAGCGGCAGGCAAGCAGGCAGCAGATTTATCCGCCTTGAAGGGATGTTTACCGTTGAATTCACAGCTGTATTTTTAGTATTTATATGTTATTAAATTAAAATAAAAACAAAAATAATTAGAAATAAACAGTTTAGTTTACAAAATTTAACGATCGAATCGAACAGAATACCGACGCTAATCAAGCAAGCTGGAATCTGCAAAACAAGCCTGGCAGCGGTTGGAAGGATTCGGCCTTCTTCGAGATTTAAAACCATGGACCCCTTCACGTCGAAGCATGTCCCAAAGGTTTGACTGTCCTAAAGGTTTCAATTGCCAAATCGAGGTCCCCAACGATATATTCTCCTCCTCAGTCGCACGACCTTGCCGGCGTGGCGAAATGGCAGACGCGATAGACTCAAAATCTGTTACCCGGAAGGGTGTGGGGGTTCGAGTCCCTCCGCCGGCACCACTTTAAAAAACCGCGAGAAATCGCGGTTTTTTCGTATCCAGTTATCGTCCTGGGCCGAAAGTAACAACGAAAGTAACAACATGTCCGCCGACGTCCGTCGACGCCCACCGAGGTCGAGGCGGCCTGGAATCGAGGGGTGACGTACCGGCCGATGTTTGAGGCGACTCCCTGCGGCCCTTCATGGGCAGAGCCCATCCAACGAAAACGAGTCTGGAATCTCGAAACCTTCAGACGTCTCTCGTTGAAGCTCGACCGATCACTCCGGCGGACCTGCTAGCGGATTCCTCACTCGATGGTCTGGGAAATGGTCCTTCCTAGCCTCGCGCCACCGCAATCGAGCCACGTGCCCGTCGGTGAAAATGTAGTTGGCAGCACCCTGGTGACGGTTGTAGCGGATCCACCCTGCATCCGCGTGGTTACCACTGCCCCACCGGACCAGAGCCGATTCACCCACCCACGAGTCATAGTCATCTTGGCCGACGTTGCCGAATTCGGAATTCGAGAGGTCGTCCAAGGCCTCCGAGTTCCGTTCCGAAAACAGAATGATGTTGGGATCGGCCAGTCCGGCGATCACCGAATCGGTGGCGAATCCCCGCAAGACCCCTTCCACCGCATAACGCGCGCAGCGATGGGTGAAAATGGAGTTGAGCAGGTAACTCTGGATCGTAAGTCCCTGGGCTCGAGCGATGCCGAGTTCACTGTTCGGCGGCAGAGTTTCATCCGTGTGCTCGATGCCTCCATTGTAATGGCCGAGGTCTCGTGTCAGGACCGACGACCGAGGCGATGGGTCACCCGGGCAGAACGCCACGGTTCTGTTTTGCAGGTAGGGCGACAGGAAGATCACCCAGGGTTTCTCGGCCTGACTATTGCCAGAACCCCCACCGGAACATTCAGCGGCCGTGACAGGTAGCTCCTCGACTTGGGTGCCGTCGTCCAGAACCCAGCCCTCATGGTGGTGGAACAACTCGCCCTGATGATCGTCCATGTAGAGGCGCGCCGCCAAAGCGACCTGCCGCAGGTTGGAAAGACAACGAGTTCGCACCGCCGTCGACCGGGCTCGTGCCAGTGCCGGCAGAAGCAGGCCTGCGAGCACCGCAATGACGGCGACCACAACAAGCAACTCGATCAAGGTAAATGCCGTGAAGCGGGTCCTTCGCACTCTGTCATGTGCAGAGTTCATGAGGTCGTGACTGTGATCAAATCTCGTCTTCCCAATCATCGGCCATGAGTCTTCGCACTCTTGGATGTAAGCGTCAATTGACCACCCTCCTGTCTTTACCTGAATTAGTTTTGGTTTTGGTGCCTCGACAACCGCTTCAGAGCTGACAGCAACTGCCTCTAGGCTTTTTGGCTTATCCCCAGTAGAGCTTGAATTTGCTGAAGAAGCCCGCCGTTTTTGACGTGGTGTTTTCATGGGGACGAGCTCAGTAAATATCAGCCCAGAAAATCTGGCAACCGATCCAACGCGTCACGCTTGGTTTTGAGGTCGATGTGGGTGTATGCGGCAGAGATCGCGGCGGTTTCATGGCCGATGATATCCCGGGCCACTGCATCTGACACATTAGCGTTCTTCAATAGAGAGGTGGCCGTATGTCTGAGGGCGTGGAACCCAAGTTCCTGCTGATTCCGGCGAGCAGACCTCCCTTTCCCCGTTGATTCATGGGTCCGGTGCTTCACCAGGCCCGCCTTTTCCATGATCCGATAGAAGGCCTTGGATAGGCGGCTCGTCGTGGAAGAATTCTGGTAGGTCTCGCAAGCTTCCGGAAACACCGGGCCAGTGCGATTCGTCATCGATCGCAGGAGACGCAGCAGGGGGGCGGCTATGGGGATGGACATTTGGCGGCCAGTCTTGCCAGTCACCATGCTGATGTCGGCGCTATCCAAGTTGATCGCATTCCAGTCCAGAGTAGCCACGTCGCCCAACCGGAAGCCGGTGTAGAGTGCCACAGCAATCATCCCCTTCCACTGTGGATCAGCCTCCGCCAAGACCCGGCGCAGCTCATCCGGGGTGAACGGACGCCTGCGGAACTTCTCCGTCCGCATCAGCTTCACCAGATGGGCTGGATTGGAATCCATTAACCCCTGTGTCTTGGCCTCATTGAAAGCCGCCCGCATGATCTTGATCGCCACGTTGCAACTTCCCCTGGACAACTTGCCGGACAGCTCATCACGGAACGCCTGGAGGTCTGCCGTGGTGAGGTGGAAGAGGTCCTGATCAGCTTTGGTGCGAATGAATCGCAGGAACTGCGTGACCACCGTCTCGTACCGCTGGTGCGTGTTGGTACTCGTCTCCACCTCTTTCCTGGCGAGCCAGTCCTTCAGAAAGGTTCGGGTAGTCGTCGACCTCAGCTCCTCCGGATTAGCGATTAGGTATATCGACTCAATGACTTTTCTTGCACGAACCTCCGTCAGTCGTCCCATTCTCCCCGCCAAGGAGGTCTTCTCCCACTCCTCGACCATCTTGCGGGCTTTTGCACTGTCAGTCTGCTCTGTCGATTTTTGAGTACGCCTACCATCAGGAAGCGTAAAGCACCCATACCAAAATCGACTTTTTGGATGTCTTCTAATTGATGCCATGGCGTGAGTTCAACCAGCCATCCTGGACGGTCAGAGCGCCCTATGTACACGGCGTTAATCGCTTTCTCGAACGCCGGTCGGTCTGAATCACACCAGAGTGTGGCTTGGGTCATCCAATAGGACTGGTCGAACCTGAATGCAAGGGATGTTTCGAGTCCTAACCGGATTTCTTGGGATTTTCAAAAAGTAACAACGAGAGTAACAACGTCTGGCCATATCCGGCGATGTCCGCCGAAGTCAAAAAGCCAATAAAAACGCTGTTTTTGGCCATTTGAAATCGGGTGGGGGTTCGAGTCCCTCCGCCGGCACCACTTTAAAAAACCGCGAGAAATCGCGGTTTTTTCGT
>CAINWP010000186.1 GCA_903854475.1 uncultured Verrucomicrobiota bacterium | reverse complement strand
GTGCGATCGGTGCGGCTGAGTGAGCCGGTCTTGATCTGGCCGCAGTTCGTGGCGACGGCGATGTCAGCGATGGTGCTGTCTTCGGTCTCGCCGGAACGATGGGACAGAACAGCGGTGTAGTTGTTCTTCTGGGCGAGTTCGACGGCGTCGAGGGTCTCGGTGAGGGAACCGATCTGGTTGACCTTCACGAGGATGGAGTTGGCGGTGCCGGTCTCGATGCCCTTGCGGAGGAACTTCACGTTGGTGACGAAAAGATCATCACCCACGAGTTGGGTCTTGCTGCCGAGCTTGTCGGTGAGTTTCTTCCAGGTCTTCCAGTCGCCTTCGGCGCAACCGTCTTCGATCGAGACGATGGGGTACTTGGCGCAGAGGCGGGCGTAGAATTCGACCATCTCGTCACCGCTGAGCTTCTGGCCGCTGCTCTTTTTGAAGACGTAGGTTTCGTCGCCGGTATAAAACTCGGAGGCGGCGACGTCGAGGGCGAGAAAGATATCCTTGCCCAACTTGTAGCCGGCGTCTTTGACAGCGGCTGCGATGACGTCGAGGGCCGCGTCGGCGCTCTCGAGCTTCGGGGCGAAGCCGCCTTCGTCACCGACGGCGGTGCTCAGGCCCTTTTTCTTCAAGACTGCTTTGAGAGCGTGGAAGATTTCGGTGATGGCGCGGAGACCTTCGCTGAAGGTTTCGAAGCCATGGGGCATGACCATGAATTCCTGGAAGTCGATGGGGGCGTCGGAGTGGGCGCCGCCGTTGATGACGTTGGCCATGGGCACCGGCAGGACTTTGGCGTTGGGCCCACCGAGGTACTTGAAGAGGGGCTGGCCGAGGGTCGCGGCGGCGGCTTTGGCGTTGGCCAGGGAGACAGCGAGGATGGCGTTGGCACCTAGCTTGGATTTGGTCTCGGTGCCGTCGAGTTCGAGCATGATCTTGTCGACCGTGAGTTGGTCGAAGGCGTCGACTCCGGCGAGGACCGGGGCGATTTTGTCGGTCACGTTCTTGACGGCCTTGGTGACACCCTTTCCGAGGTAGCGCTTTTTGTCGCCGTCGCGCAGTTCGATGGCTTCGTGCTCGCCGGTGCTGGCACCGGAGGGGACTGCGGCGCGGCCGACGGCGCCGGAATCGAGGAGGACATCAACCTCGACGGTGGGATTGCCACGGGAGTCCAGGATCTCGCGGGCTTGGATATCAACGATATTGCTCATGTACGTGTTCAGGATTCGTTCCGAAAGGCAGAGGGAACCGCACACGCTCACGAGCGTCAAGGAAGCCCGCGCTTTGTTGCGGTCGCTTTGCTGTGGGGACTGCTGATTGGGGACTGGCCGTGTGTGCGGAGAGGCCAGGTTTTGGCGACAGGCTGCTGGGAGGGACAGGCTGCTGGGAATAGAGGGGCTTTTTGTTGAAATACTATTGGCAGGGGCGAGCTGCTGGCTTCAGTTCGAGCTCTACTGCGGTCGGTGAGCTGTGGCATTCCGAGGCGTCGGTCGTTGGGAAACTGCCCGGCCCGGCTTGACCTGAGGCCTGTTTTCCCGGACACCGGGTGCGGTGAGGAACATCGTCTATTTTGATCTCGAGACGCAGAAGTCAGCCGACGAGGTGGGGGGGTGGTCAAATATCCGGGATATGAAGATGAGCTTGGGGGTGACTTATTCCACGACTCGCGGTGGCTATGAGATCTATGCCGAGAATCGGGTCGATGACCTTATCCGTGAACTCCAACGCGCAGACTTGGTGGTGGGCTTTAATAATCTGCGCTTCGATTATGAGGTGCTCCACGGGTACACGGTGTTCGATCTCACTCAGTTGCCTACCCTCGACATGCTGGTGGCTTTGGTGGAGACGCTAAAACATCGGGTTGCGCTGGATTCGATTGCCGAGGCGACCTTCGGTCTGGGGAAAACGAGTGAGGGACTTCAGGCCATCGAGTGGTTCCGTCAGGGGAAGATGATGGAAATCGCCGAGTACTGCTGTTTCGATGTGAAGATTACGAAGATGGTCCACGAGTTCGGACTCTCTCAGCGTCAATTGTTCTACAAGAATCGGTTCGGTGCGAAGTTGAGTGTTGCCTCTCCGTGGTGAGGGTTGGGCCCATTCGGAGGACTTAGCTTCGAATCGTGGGTCAGATCCGGATGGGGTTTGCTGTGGAGCAGACAGGCTCTGGATTTTAGCGGTTTGGATTT
>CAINWP010000185.1 GCA_903854475.1 uncultured Verrucomicrobiota bacterium | reverse complement strand
TACAAGGGCCGGGGCATCCACCCCGGCCCTTCTTGCGTCGCGAGGGTTGCGACTTCAGCGAATTCCAAATTCATCATTCAACCTCAGTGCTATGAAATGCCCTCGAACCATTCACCGGCTGATTCGGCAAACGCTCTGGGTGTTTTGGATACTGGGCGCGTCCGGGCTGGAAGCTCAGACTTGGCAAGCAATTCCCGGAGGGCGGCAACGGCCACTGGTCGTACCTCCAGAAGGCGGCACAGGGTTCAAAGCAGTCCCCTCGGCACGCAGCGGGATTCTGTTCACCAACTCGCTCGACGGGATGCGAGCCATCACCAACCAGATTTTCCACAACGGCTCTGGTGTCGCGGCCGGCGACATCGACGGGGACGGACGTTGCGATCTCTACTTCGGGAGCATCGAGGGCGGGAATCGCCTGTACCGGAACCTCGGGGATTGGCGATTCGCAGACATCACGACCACCGCGGGCGTGGGCTGCAGGGGGCTACCAACCACCGGAGTGGTCCTCGCCGACGTCGACGGCGACGGTGATCTGGACCTGGTGGTCAACACGATCGGCTCCGGCACTCGACTCTTCGTTAATGATGGACACGGCCAATTCCGGGACACCACCGAGCAGGCTGGGCTCGACCGGCCCTCGGGAGCCATGTCGGTCTCCCTGGCTGACATCGACCGGGACGGCGACCTAGACCTCTACGTGGCCAACTACCGAAGCACCACGCTGCGCGATGAACCCGACACCCGCTTCCGCCTCAAGCGCGAGGGCGCAGCTACGATGATCACCGCCGTCAACGAACGCCCGGTGACCGAGCCCGACTTGGTGGGCCGATTCAGCTTTGACCCCTCGACGGGAATCGTCGAGCACGGCGAACCCGATGTGTTGTACCGGAACAACGGTCGCGGGGTCTTCAGCCAGGTGCCCTGGGATCAAGGGGACTTCGTCGACACGCAAGGCCGACCCTCGGCGATTCCTTTTGATTGGGGACTTTGCGGTCTTTTGCGCGATCTCGACGGGGACGGCAGTCCCGATCTCTATGTTTGCAACGACTTCGCGTCACCGGATCGGGTGTGGATGAACCGTGGCGATGGACGATTCAGGTCCATCCCAGACGCGGCCATTCGGACCACGAGCCGATTCTCGATGGGCGTCGACATCGCAGACATCGACCGGGATGGCGACGACGACATTCTCGTCCTCGACATGCTCAGCCGCGATCACCGCCGGCGTCAGGTGCAAACCGGCAGTGGCAAGGCTCCGATGGTCGAAGGCAATTCCGGCCGCGCCCAGGTGATGCGCAACACCCTGCTGCTGAACCGAGGTGACGGATCTTACGCCGAGATCGGCCAACTGGCCGGTGTACACGCCTCAGAGTGGTCATGGACGCCCCGGTTTCTCGATGTGGATCTGGACGGCTACGAGGACCTGCTGATCTCTAACGGTAATTTACGGGACGCCCAGAACGTGGACTTACTGCGAGAGGTGGAGAACCTCAAAAGCGATCGGCGCCTCTCCCGCCTGGAGAGACTCCAACTGAGGGCCCGATTCCCCCGATTAGACACACCGAACTGCGCATTCCGAAACACAGGCCGATTGGGATTCGAAGAGGTAGCCCGAGCCTGGGGGTTCGATGTGGCAGGAATCTGCCCTGGAATGGCGGTGGCCGACCTGGATAACGACGGCGACCTCGATGTGGTGCTCAACCAACTCGAGGGACCGGTTGTCTTGTTACGCAACGATTCGCCGGCCCCTCGCCTGGCAGTGCGGCTGAGAGGGCAGAGGGGCAACAGCCAGGGTATCGGCGCCAAGGTCTTCTGCTTGGGAGGGCCCGTGTCCCAGAGCCAGTCCATCACCTGCGGCGGTAAATACCTTTCTGCAGACGAAGCATTACTCGTTTTCGCTGCTGGCAGCCCAACCAACCGTATGAAGCTCGAGGTCCATTGGCCCAGCGGGCACCGCACGCGATTCGATCAGGCGCAGCCCAATACTCTCGTGGAACTCGAAGAACCGGTCGGCCCTGCACAGGCCCGCCCCATGATCAAGCCCCCTCCAGAACCCCTTCTGCGAGAAGTTCCCCTAACGCCGGGTTGGACCCATCCGGCTGAAGCGGCCGAACGCGAATCCGCTCAGTTGCTGCTACCCCGCCGTTCCGGCAATCAAGCACCGGGGGTCGGTTGGTTTGATTGGGACCGGGATGGCTGGGAAGACCTCGTCATCGGAGCAGGAAACCGGGCCGAACCCACCTTTTTCCGCAACCTCGGCAACGGTGGTTTTCAGGCAGTTTCCACGCCCAACGACGAAGGATTGCGATCTAGGACGCCCGGCCTGTTGGGCTGGCCGACGCCGACGGGGCCTTCAAAATTGCCTGCCCATTCTGGCCCCATGGCCCTCGGCGATGTGGATGGGGATGGCGATCTAGATCTTTTCGTCGGCGGTACGTCGGTCCCAGGCCGTTATCCAGAGGCGACCGCATCGATCCTTTTCATTAATGAGCACGGCCAATGGACCCCCGACCCGGGTTCCGAAGCCCTGCTGAAGGGGGTAGGTTTGGTGAATGGGGCCGTGTGGTCGGACCTCGACGGCGATGGATTTCCGGAACTGGCGCTGGCTCGCGAGTGGGCTCCGCCGGCGATCTTCAAAAACCGTCGCGGGCGTCTCGAAAGCAACTCGGCTGCCTGGAATCTCAATGCATTCTCCGGGTTTTGGACCGGAATGGCCGCCGGAGACTTCGATGGCGACGGCCGCATGGATCTGGCCATGGGCAACCGGGGACGCAACCACCGCTGGAACGCCTCGACCGAGAATCCCCTCCAACTCTTCTTTGGCGACCTTCGCGGAGACGGTTCGGTGGAGTCCATCGAGGCGCATCGAGACCCGGCCTCGGGGCATCGGGTGCCATGGTTGACTCTGGATGAACTAGGAATGGCCTTTCCATCGGTGCTGCAGCGATTCCGCCGGGCCGAGGACTATGGCCGGGCCCGGCTTCAGGACATCTTGGGCGAGAGTTTCCAAAGCATGAAATCGCTCGAGATCACGACTCTTGATTCCATGGTCTTCCTCAATCGAGGTTCCTCGTGGGAGGCCCATGTATTGCCCATCGAAGCCCAATTCGCCCCGGTTTACGGAGTGGCCGCCGGCGACCTGGATGGGGATGGCCGAATCGATTTGCTACTCAACCACGGTTCCTGGCCTACCGACTCGGACATTGGTGGTCACCATGCCGGGTTGGGGTTGCTCTGCCTAGGTCAGGGCCGCGGCACCTTCCGGGCCCTGTCAGCTGCTGAGAGCGGGCTACGGATTCCCGGCGAGGGACGAGGCCTAGCCCTAGCGGACTACGACCACGACGGTCGCTGGGACGTGGCCACCGGACAGCGTGAAGGACCCCTGCTGCTGTTTCGAAACCACCAAGCCCGACCGGGTTTGCGGGTCGTCCTCGAAGGAGGGACAGGAAACCCCGACGGGGTGGGCGCTCAGGTGCGACTGCGGGGACGCAGTGGCTTCGGTCCCATGTCGGAAATCCACGCCGGCAGCGGACACTACTCCCAGAACGCCGCCACCGTGATCATGACACTCCCAGAGCCCTGTTTGGAGGTCTGGGTCCGATGGCCGGGTGGACGGATCACCCGCCAAGAAGTCACCCCCAACCTCGGGGAGATTCGGTTGAAGCACGGCGTCCCAGACCGATAATCCCCCCCGAATCGAACCGATTCACGGGGCACCTTGGGTCCGATCGGCAAACGCTTTCCAGACCCAGACCGCCCGCCCGCTCAGGGACGGACGTGGAACGCCCGAATCGGCAGCGGCATCGGAACCCCTTCACCCTTCACGCTCTTCCAGAGAATCTCATTGAGAGCCAGCATGGGCGTGAGGTCGTAGTCCGAAAAATCCATCAAAGCCGATTCGGCTGAGCCGGGGGCGCCCTTGACGTTGCGGGCGTTGACATCGACCTGCGGAGCCAAATGACTGAAGGGCGTGAGATCTGAACTGCCCTCGAAGGCCGCGTACATCGGAGTGGCCGCCGCATCGAATTGAGTCATGGGCGGCAGACCCAGCAACAACTCCATGCTGCGCAACATGGAACTCGTGGTGTACAGGGTGCTGTCGACCACACGGCGCCGGCTGTACGGGCTCAAAACGAGACCAATGGTGCGACGGGCATCGACGTGGTCGGAACCATTTTGCGCATCGTCTTCGATGATGAAGATCGCCGTCTCTTTCCAGTAGGGGCTGTGGCTGACGCGATCGACCAATTGACCGATCGCCCAGTCGTTGTTGGCCACAGCTGCCACCGGCGTGGGTGCACCGACCCGGGTGCCTTGCGTGTGATCTTCACCCAGGCTCATCACCATGAAGTTGGGCAAACGCCGCTTCGGATCGGTCGACGAGTAGTTCTCAACGAAGCCATCGAACTCGGCGTTGAAGACAGCCACGTTGTCGGTGTCCCGCATGCCCGCTTTTCGGAAGTTCGGACTCACATGACCCACCAGTCCTTCGACCCCTGGGGCGGCATCCATCTGGCCACCGTCACTGGTGCGGGCGGCATATTCGCCATAGGAGCGGTAGGTGAGTCCTTTGCGCCGAGCGAGGTCCCAAATGTGACCCGACGAAGGCACTTGGGCCGGGGCCGACGAGGCCTTGCTAATACCGCCATAATTGGGGGGCCACAGCTTTTCATTGAAATCGGTGGCATAGCCTGCGTTGGACCACGAGTGACCGTCCACACTGACCTCGGCATCACAGTACAAATTATCGAAAAGGAGAAACTCTTCGGCCAAGCGGTGCTGGTTGGGCGTCACCGAACGTCCGAAAATGGTGAGTCGCGGGTCGCCGTTGCCCTGTGGCAGGTCCCCAAAAACCTGATCGTAAGTGCGGTTCTCCTTGATGATATAAATGACATGCTTGATCGGAGAACCCACCCCCACCCGATTGGGCAGGATAGTTCCTCGGACCGCGGGCGGCTTGGCCGCACTCAGTAGCGCATCGTGGTAGGGAGTGTTGGCGATGACCTTGCGGGTGTAGCCGCGGATTTTGCTGCGGAGATTAGCCAGCGGGAGCGCGGTGATGCTGCCCTGCTGGAGCGACTTGACCGACCCCAACCCTTCGGTGTTGCCATCCTTGCTCAAGGGCGACAAAGGGCCTCGTATGTTGGAATAACCCCCGAGTCCCTTGGAAGAACCAATGTGCAGGAACTTCCCGTCTTTGGAGATAGAGAGCGACGAGGGGTACCAGGTCGTTGGAATAAACCCGAGAATGTGGCTCTCCTCTCGTTCGCCGACATGGATGACCGCCACACAATGATTGTCGGCATTGGCCACAAACAACAGGCGTTGAGACGGATCCAGCGCCAAGGCATTGGGTGTTGAGCCCACAGGCGCACGCGGGTGGATGGAGGTGCGGAGTGTCTCGATCGACCGCATCTCCTGGGTGTCGATCACCACAACGGAGTTCTCGTTGCCGCAGGCCACGTAGAGGCGGCCATCTCGGGCGAGCAGCAAATCGTTGGGATTGGTGCCGACCTGGATGGTGGCCTTGACCTTCAAGGTGGCCGTGTCGATGACACTCACCGATCGACTAGACCAGTTGGAAACAAACAAGGTGTCGCCCTCCGGACTCGACTGCAAATCACAGGGAGTCACCTCCACCTCGACCTGCCCCAGAACCTTGCCATCGCGGGAATCAAACGCCACCACATGGCCGGGCTCACTTCCGGTGCCGCGATTGGCAGCATACAAGACAGGCCGGGACGGATGGTGCGCCAATCCAGCCCAGTAGATGGATGCGGCAGGCAGTCCATTGGTAAACTGGGCCACGGGCGATGCGCTCAGCCGACCCTCGCGGTAATCAAAAACGTAAATCGGTGCAACCTCCGGTTTCTTGCCACCAGCGGCATTGCCACCCGAGACAAATAAGCGCCCACCCTCCGGGCTCCACGCCAAACCCATCCACGAGGAGCGCAGGGGGATTCTCTGGAGGATGGCCGAACCGTCGGGCTGGGTCACCACGAGTCCATGCGGGTTGAAACCACTGTGGAGGCCGACCAACACACGCCCATCGGGTGACGGGGACAGGCCCAGCACATAGTCTGGAGTCGAGAGGTGGCGACCGACCGGCGAGATGCTCCACCCGTTGGGCAACAACGTGGTCCCATTGGTGGGGCCGGGCAGTTGAGCGAAGGCACAGGAGGTCGCCAGCCAGGCGAGGATCAAGCTCCGAATCATTTCATCCAATCCAAGACTGTTTTAGTGACGAATTGACGGCGAAACAGGGTCGATCTGCCAACAATTAGACGCTTGGACCGAGGTCCCTTTAATCGGATACAGCAGTGTTCCCCGTGACAGCGTTGCAACAATCCGGGCGCTGCAGCCCAGCACACCGCTTTGGGGTTGATTCCCCGGATGACAGAGCCCACTCAAACACCATGCGCGCAAACTCGGAGAGATTTCGACAGCCACCTCGGAAGGTGGGGCGATCCGGCTTGGGGATCCTCGGTCTTCTCATCTACCTATCCTGCCTGTCGGCGTCCGCGCAAACTCTGCGCTGGTGGAAGGGCAACTTGCACACGCACACGCTCTGGTCGGACGGCGACGACTTCCCGGAGATGATCGCCGAGTCGTACCGCGAGCGCGGATACCACTTCTTGGCCCTGTCTGATCATAATCTCCTGAGTCGGGGCGAGCGGTGGATCTCCCTGAAGTCGGTGGCAGACCGGGCCAAGGGGGAGCCCTGGCGAGCGGGTATCCGCCCCAGAGACGCCTTCGCGTCCTACCTGCACCGACACGGTCCGGAATGGGTGCAAACCCGAACCAACCCGACGAACGGCGTCCGGGAGGTCCGGCTCAAACCGTACGACGAATTCCGCGCGCTGGTAGAGGAGCGCGGGCGATTCCTGCTCATCGAGTCCGAAGAAATCACCCAAGCCGCCGAAAACAAACGCCAGATCCACATCGGTGCCATCAACTTGCATGAGGCCTTGCCGTCGCTGAAAGGCGCCACCGTGCCGGAAATTATCCAAAAGGCGCTGGACCGGGTCGCCGAGGCCCGTCAGCTCTCGGGACGCCCGACCCTCGTTCACGTGAACCATCCCAACTACAAATGGGGAGTCACCGCCGAGGACCTCGCCGCTGTGGTGGGCGAGCGCTTCTTCGAGGTCTGGAACGGCGTGGACGGCGACAACGACCCGGGCGACGCGCAGCACCCCTCGACCGACCAGATCTGGGATATTGCCAACACCTTGCGCATCGCCGGTCTCGGAGCGCCGCCGCTTTACGGGATCGCCACGGATGACTCCCACGATTACCAGGGGAATGAACGGCGATCGCCGCCATTCCGCGCCTGGATCCAAGTCCGGGCGCGTCGACTGACCCCGGAGTCACTCATCCAAGCGATCGAGCAAGGCGATTTCTACGCGTCGACGGGCGTGGTGCTCGAGGACGTGGCCTTCGACGCGGACTCTCGACGCCTGTCGCTGCAAATCCACGCCCGCCCTGGCGAGCGCTTCACCACTCGGTTCATCGGTACCCGACGGGGCGTCTCGCTGGCAGGGAAGCCACGGGTGGACGCGACCGGAACGGTGGTGGAGACCACCCTCGACTACCGTGCTGAAACCGGGCCGCAAATCGGGGAGGTTCTTGCCGAGGTACCGGGCCCACGGCCGTCCTACCGATTGCGCGGCGACGAACTGTACGTCCGGGCGGTCGTCGTCTCCTCCCGGAAGCCGGAGGTGCCGAGCACCGAGACCGAGCACCAACAGGCTTGGACTCAACCTGTGGGGTGGCAGCCGGCAATCAACCGTGGAAAGTGACGCTCCAAAGGCGGAAATCTTCCGAAGGTGCGGGACGAATTCTTGTTTCTTCAACGACGTGAGGCCCGGAAATGAGCCTCGGACAGTCCACGAGCCAGTCTTGCCCCCGGGCCGGGGTTTTCCCACACTGAACTCTCTTTATGGGACTTCTCGAAGGCAAACTCGGCATCGTGTTTGGCGTCGCCAACAAGCGCTCCATCGCCTGGGCCATCGCTCAGGCGTGGCACCGCGAGGGCGCAACGCTGGCGTTCACCTACCAAGGTGAGCGACTGAAGGACAACGTGGAGGAACTGGCCGGCACCTTCGGAGCCGACACGCTCATCCTCCCCTGCGATGTGAGCAGCGATGACCAAATTCGCTCGGTGTTCACCGCGGTGAAGGAAAAGTTCGGACGTCTGGACCTGCTGCTGCACGCCGTGGCCTTCGCTCCGAAAGAGGCCCTCGAAGGCGACTTCCTCAACACCAGCCGGGAAGCCTTCCGGGTGTCCCACGACGTCAGCGCCTATTCGCTCATCGCTCTGGCCCGCGAGGCGGCGCCGCTCATGGATCAAGGCGGATCCATCGTGGCCATGAGCTATTACGGAGCCGAGAAGGTCATCCCCCACTACAACGTGATGGGCGTGGCCAAGGCCTCCTTGGAGTCTTCGACCCGATACCTGGCCTACAGCCTCGGACCGAAGAAGATCCGCGTGAACTGCATTAGCGCCGGACCGATGAACACCCTGGCCGCTCGGGGCATCGCCGGCTTCACCGACATGCTCAAGCACTACGAGGCCCACTCGCCGCTGAAGCGCAACGTGGAACCCTCCGAGCTCGGTCACACCGGGGTATTCTTGGCGTCCGACGGGGCCGCGGCCATCACCGGCCAGGTCCTGTACGTGGATAGTGGTTATCAAATCATGGGCATGTAAGGGTCGACGGCCCTCCCGGCCACGGCTTTGAACTTCAGGCTTCGAACACCATGTTTCTCGTCGTCATGGGAGTGGCCGGCTCCGGCAAGACCACGCTGGGTCAGGCCCTGAGCCGTCGCCTGGGCTGGGAGTTCCGCGATGCCGACGGATTTCATCCGGCCGCCAACATCGCCAAGATGAAGGCGGGCACGCCGCTCCAAGACGAAGACCGCTGGCCGTGGTTGCGGGCGATCCGCAGCCACATGGAATCGGAACAGGCGGCCGGCCGCAGCGGGATCATCGCCTGCTCCGCCCTGAAGGAAACCTATCGCGACACCCTGGGTCGCGGCGAACTTTGGATACGGTTCGTCCACCTGAACGGATCCCGGGACCTCATCGAGGGCCGAATGCGGGCCCGCGAAGGGCACTTCATGCCGGTGAGCTTGCTCGACAGCCAGTTTGCCACCCTCGAGTCGCCGGCCGACGCCATCACTCTGGATATCTCTCAGCCTCCAGAGGCACTGGTGGAAGAAGTTCTGCGGCGGATTGCCTGATTAGCGCGAGACGTCGCCCTGGTAGAGGACGGTGAAGTAATGGCGGCGCAGACTGTCGACCGCCACCTCGGGGTGTTCAACATTGAGCACCAAGGCCGACTTACCGGCGGGCCGGTTCAGAAAGGGATAGGTGTAGTGGATATTTAGTTCGGCCTCGAGCAACGCGGCCAGAACATCCTGCAACTGACGCTCGCCGGCGATTTCGACCACCACGACGGCGGTTTCCGTGAACGCAAACCCATGCTCCTGAAGAAGGCTCCGCGCCAAATCAGGATCATCGACAATGATCCGTAAGATGGTGCTGTCAGTGGTGTCGAGCACCGTCAACGCCAAGATGTGCACCGACCGTTCGAAGAGCCTCTGGGTGACTTCATGCAAACGTCCCAAACGATTCGGGATGAACACGGTGAACTGGAGCACCGGGTCGGACCGGGGTTGACGGGCGATCGCGACAGCCATGATAGACGAAAGTGTCCGTCAAGCATGTGCCGAGGGCAAGGAGGCTCGGCGAGAGCCTTTACCCAAGCACCGAAGCTGTGGTTCATTGCCCGCGTGGCCAGTCCCTCCGATGAGTTGTGCACGATCGCCGAGAACCTAGGCATCGCTACGCTCCAGCGGCATCTCTTCCTCTGCGTAGATGCCTCTAAGCCCAAATGCTGCGACCCCCAGGCAAGCCTCGCGTCGTGGGAATTTCTGAAACGTCGACTCAAAGAGCTGGGACTTGTCGGACCGCAGGCCACGGTCTTCCGCACGAAGGCTAATTGCCTGCAATGCTGCGCCCAGGGGCCCGTCGCAGTGGTGTATCCGGAGGGAACCTGGTATCACCACTGCACCCCCGATGTCCTTGAAACCATCATCCAGGAGCACCTGATCCATGGCCGGCCCGTGTTGGAAAACGCCTTTGCAACTCATCCGCTCGGTATTGGCTCCCGCTGAAGTGCAGCTGGACCTCTTCCAACGGCTGAAGCCCCAGGCACCGTCGGCCACCGTGCCCGGCGGTGGCAAGTGGGTCGCCACCGAAACCATCGTCGTCGGAAACTCCTCCATTGAGGTGCACTTCATCCGTCATCCACGGGCTCGAGTGTTCCGCCTCACCCTGTGCCGCGATGGCTCCGGCCGGGTCACCCTGCCCCGCTTTGGATCCATGCCCGGTGCGCGGAACTTCTTGCTCCAGCATGTGCAGTGGCTGGCCGAACGGGCCCACATCCAACGAGCCAACAGCGCCCCGACCGACCCGTCCAAAGGGGAAGTCCAAATCCGCTTCCGGGGGCAGTTTGAAACGGTCTCCGCCCCAGAAGATGGGAAGTTTGTCCAAATCGGCCCAGAATTACTGCCCCTGCCGCGCCTGCGCGACGACCGAGACCTTCAGGCCAGGGCCCAGGCCGCCTTGCAACGGCTGGCCCAACGCGAACTGCCCGCCCGGGTACAACACCTTTCGGCCACCCATGGCATCGCAGTGAATGCCATCTCAGTCCGCGCCCAACGCACGCGCTGGGGCTCCTGTTCGCCGCGCGGTGAGATCTCACTAAATTGGCGGCTGGTGCAAGTGCCCGAATGGGTCCGCGACTATGTGATCTTGCATGAGTTGGCCCATCGTCGGCACCTGAACCACTCGACTCGGTTTTGGGAGGAGGTCGAGCGCCTCTGCCCGAACTACGAAGCGGCGGAGACCTGGCTGCGCGAAACTGGGCGACACGTTCTCTGATCCGCCCACCGATACCCTTGGATCATTCCGGCGGAGTGCAGGCCCAGACACTCCGCAACGGGGGCGATCAACGGCGAAGGATCTCAAATTCAATGTCGAACCAGAGACCGTTGAACTCGAAGCGGGCCTGACCCGATTCAATCCCCCCGTCAAACCAGTGAAATTCGTTGCGCTCACGCACGAGCCCACAGAACTCCTGGAAGAACTCCGAGTCGAGGACCACGACGCCGTAGCGCCCTCGACGCAGTTCCTCCTTTTCCATGGCCGCCAAAAGTTGCTCCGCCTCGATGCGGCTGCGCTTAACGATCCAAAGGGCGGCCTCAGGGCACTTCACCGCTAGTTTGTGCAGCTTGGACACGGTGCATTCGCCGCATTCAACCCACAGGGTGGGTCGCAGGTCATAGCCAATGATCGCCAGGTCGGGCACGAACGGGATCGAGTCGTCCTGAATTTGCGTTTCGATCTGGATGCGTTCGTGGAAGAACAGCACATAGGCCAAAAGCTTGAGTCCCACATGACGCACCGACTCGTTAACTCCCTGGCCGATGATGACCTTGTGGGGAAACGGCCGGTGCCGATCCTCGCTGCGAAGCTGAAAGTTAAATTTGTTGGCCAAGAGAGGCCTCCAAACAAGGGGGTCCTGCGCCCGTTGTCCATGAGAAACCACCACCGTAACCGGCCATGGAGTCCTCCGGTCTCCATCCACGGTCCCCATCTATCGATCCATCTATGAAACCGTTCCGGACACTGTCTCTTCTTATCGCCACCGTGCTGGTGGGCTCTGCTAGCGCCCTCGCCGATGTCGCTGAAGACGTGAAGAGCGCCGCCAGCAAACTGGCCGATGCCGCCAACTACTCGTGGACAGCCACCACCGAAATCGAGGGCGGCCAATGGACCCCGGCTCCGGTCAAGGGCAAGGCCATTAAGGGAGGGGCGGCCGTGATCACCAGCGAGCGGGATGGAACCACGACCACCGCAGTGCTGCAGGGAACCAACGGGGTAGCCAGCACCGATGAAGGCTGGAAGACCGCCGAAGAACTGCGCGCGGCAGCCGGGGCCGGGGGCGGAGGAGGTAATCGCGGCGGCATGCGCGCCGGAGGTCTCTTGCGTAACCCCCTGCCGGCCGCTTCGCTCACCAAGCTGGTTGAGAAATCCAAAGATCTGAAGGCCGGTGAGGCCGGAGTGATTGCCGGAGAACTCTCCGACGAAGGTGCCAAGGAATTCGCCCTGATGGGACGCGGCGGACGGACGGGCGGCCAAACCCCACCGGAGCCGAAGAACGCGAAGGGTTCGGTGCAGTTCTGGCTCAAGGAAGGACAGTTCCAGAAGATCCGCCTCAAGGTCTCCGCGACCATGACCGTCAACGGCGAAGACCGCGATATGGTCCGCACGACGACCTGGGAAATTCGCGACGTGGGCACCACCACCGTCGAAGTCCCGGCCGAGGCCAAGAAACACCTGGGTTCCTGAGCTGGATCAAGCCGTTGGACAAACCCTCAGGAGGCTCCGTTTGGGGCCTCCAGACTCATTGACCCTTCCGGATGCCGTTCTTAGTCTGCTCTGCATGATTGGCAAGCGTCTGTACCGTTGGGCTTGGCTGCTGGCCGTGGCTGCGGTGGGTTTATTCCCTGCATCGGCCCAGGTTCCGGTGCCCTTCAACGGCATCCAGGCCATTATTAATGACACGGTCATTAGCCGTGACCAAGTCCTGGGAGCCGCGCAGAGCGAGTTGGCCACAGCCGGCCGCACCGCCACTTCAGAGCAGCAGTACCTTACCCGGCGGGCGAAGATATTGGATGACCAGCTCGAGCAGCTGATCGACCGGCAGCTCATCCTCGATGAGTTCAAAGAGAAGGGGTATTCCTTCCCGGAATCCTACGTCGATGACCAAGTTCGGGAGCGCATCCGGCGGCAATTCGGCGGAGACCGCGTCGCCCTTACCAAAACCCTGCGGGCCGAAAACCGCACCTTTGAACAGTTCAAGAAGGAGGAGCGCGAGGGGATGATCATTTATCAGATGAGTTCTCGCTACGTCCGCGACGAAATCATCATCTCCCCGAAGAAGATTCAGAACTACTATCAGACCAATCAGGCCCGCTTCCGCATTGGCAACCGGGTCAAGCTGCGGATGATCGTTGTCGACCGCTCCAAGCACTCCGCGGAAGACGGAGCCCGCATCGCCTCACGCGCTCTGGCCCAGCTCAAGGAAGGCACTGAATTTGCCAAGGTCGCCACGGAGTTGTCCGACGATGCCCGCCGCTACAAGGGCGGCGACCGCGGATGGACCGAGGAAAGCGCCCTCAACGAGGCCCTGCGTCAGGTGGCCTTCAACCTGCCCGTGGGTCAGACCAGCGATATCATCGAGGTACAGGGTTCGCGCTTCATCCTGAAGGTGGAAGAGAAGCAACAGTCCGGAATGCGTTCACTGGCCGAGGCCCGTCAAGAAATCGTGACCATCCTCAAGGACTCCGAACGTCAGCGCCTGCAAAAGCAGTGGTTGGCCAAGCTGCGCAAGAAGGGCTTCGTCCGCTACTTCTGAAGCCGCCCTTCGACCCAGACTTTCCACTGACCTAAAACTCCGCCGCCGCATGATCCTCGGCATCACCCTGGGTGACGTTACCGGTATTGGTCCGGAGGTCGCCTTACGGGCCGTCGCCCGGCTCACCGCCGAGGACACCGATGTGCATTACGTCCTCATCGGCGACACCGGTGTGGTGCGCCGCCTTTGTGGACTCATGGGCGTGGAGGCGGACCTGCCCCTGTGGCGTGGCGCGGATTCGGAACCCTCACGGGTTTATGCGCTACCGGTCTCCGAAGGCGAACTGCCCGAAAACCTGCCAGCGGGAGATCCCCGGGCCGCCCTGGAAGCCATCGCCGCGCTGCGAGAGGGCGCTCGCCGTTGCCTGAGCGGCGAATTCGCAGGCCTCGTCACGGCCCCGGTCAACAAGGCCTCCATTCTCGAAGCCGGCGTGCCGTTCATCGGCCAAACCGAATTCCTCGCCGACTTGGCCGGGGTTTCTCGCTTCGCCATGATGTTGCTGGGACACGACCCTGCAGGGCGCTGGTTGCGGGTGGCTCTGGCCACGACCCATCTGCCCTTGGCCCAGGTATCGGCCGCCCTCACTCAGCACGGCATTGCCGAGGTCATTGCCCTGACCGCGGAGGCTTGCGGATTATTGGGCCGGCCCCGCCAGCGCGTGGGGGTTTGCGGGCTCAATCCGCATGCCGGAGAACGCGGTCACCTCGGAAGCGAAGAAATCACCGTGGTGGCCCCGGCGGTCGGCCAGGCACGGGCTCGGGGGTTCGATGCCCACGGTCCGGCAGCGGCAGACACGCTCTTCCACCAGGTCTTCCGGGGTGATTACGACGCGGTGGTCGCGATGTACCATGACCAGGGTTTGGTTCCGCTGAAGATGATCGCCTTTGATACTGGGGTGAACTGGACCCTCGGGTTGCCCTTCGTCCGGATGTCTCCCGACCACGGCACGGCCTATGACATCGCCGGACAGGGACTGGCCGACCCGGCCAGTATGGAATCGGCCCTCCGTCTAGCCGCCACCGTGGCCGCCACCGGAATCCCCTGCTGGCGTCCCGCGCAACGATGTCTGTGAGCTCCCTCTAAAGCCTGGGCTTCGAGAGGCGTGTTACGCGTCGGCCTCGTGCACCTCTGCTGGAATCGTCGCCGTGAAGGTGGATCCTTTGACGTACTCGCTAGCGACAATCCTATCTCCGCCCATGAGTTGGCAGAACTTCCGACTCAAGGCCAATCCCAGACCGGTTCCGCCCTATTTCTTGGAGGTCGAAACATCGGCTTGAGAAAAGGCCTGAAAGAGGCAGCCCAATTGTTCAGGAGTCCTGCCAATACCGCTATCGATGACATCGAACACGATGTTGCTAGCGTCACGACGCCCTCGAAGAAGGATGGTTCCCTTGTCGGTGAACTTGCCTGAAAGTTGAGGCCTGTTCAGGACCGGACCCGTGTGGGAAGATTTCGTCTGAGAACCGATATGAAGCACGAATTCTGGAACGAACGGTGGCAGCAGCGGCACATCGGATTTCACCTGGGTCATCCCCACGACTGGCTGGTGGCGGCCCATGAGCGGATTCCTGCGGCCTCCCGCATTTATGTCCCCTTGTGTGGAAAGACCGTGGATTTGGTGTGGTTGCGAGACCAGGGACACGACGTCATCGGCTGTGAATTCGTGGCCAGCGCCATCCAAGACTTCTTCCGAGAGCACGAACTCTCGGCCCAAACCGAACGTCGGGAGTCCGGCGGCGCCTCCTACGAATGCCACCGGACACGGGGCCTGAGCGTCCTGCAAGGCGACGCCTTGAATCTCAACCCGGAGCTCGTCGGCGGTGCCATCGACGTGATCTTCGATCGCGCTGCCTTAGTGGCCCTCGATCCGACCTCTCGCCAACGGTATGTCGATGGCCTGCACTCATTGCTCCGACCTGGCGGCCACATCTTGCTCATCGCCTTTGCCTACGACCAATCCCGCATCGCCGGCCCTCCTTGGTCCGTCGACGCCCCCACGATCGAAAGACTCTTCGGCGAACGCTTCGCCATCGAAACCCTCGCCGTACGGGCCGAAGAAGGAAACCCCCGCTTCCAGGCTGCGGGAGTCCCGGAAATGGAAGAACGCTGCTGCTGGCTAACACGCAAGGACTGAAGCCATACACATACCAGCGACCGCGGGATCGGACCGGAGCGAGCCTTGGAGGCGATCACCCATACCCCTCGCGCATCGCGCGAAAGCTCCTCCCCGCCAAAGCCTCCTCAGCGAGCGCAGGCCCGGTTCCGCAGAGTTGGTTTTTGGCCCCCAGAGGCCGCCCGAGGACCTCCTGGGTAGGGACCAATCTCCGAGCGGTCCGGTCTGCAGCGGTCCGATCTCTGCGATGGTCCGTGTCTGCGGACGCGGCGCTTTCGGAGAAATCGCCCTACCTCGGAGGCGCTCGGGTGAGGCTGGCTTTTTGGCCCCCCGGAGGCCGCCCGAGGACCTCCTGGGTAGGGACCGATCTCCGAGCGGTCCGCCCCTGCAGCGGTCCGATCTCTGCGGCAGTCCGTGTCTGCGGACGCGGCGCTTTCGGAGAAATCGCCCTACCTCG
>CAINWP010000184.1 GCA_903854475.1 uncultured Verrucomicrobiota bacterium | reverse complement strand
TCCGAGCGGTCCGTCCCCACCGACGCGGTGCTTTCGGAGAAATCGCCCTACCTCGGAAACGCGTGGGTGAGGCCGAGTTTGCAGCAGAAACCCGCGATGTAGCCCGATGAGCCTCCGAGTCCCATCCCAGGTAGGGACCGATCTCCGAGCGGTCCGTCCCCACCGACGCGCCGCTTTCGGAGAAATCGCCCTACCTCGGAAACGCGTGGGTGAGGCCTGGGTGAGGTGGAATTTGCAGCAGGAATCCCCATGTACCCCAATGAGCCTCCTATTCCGATGACGCTCATTCCTCTCCTGACGTCACGGGGTCGACTTCCTCTCGAACGCGAGCACTGGCACGAAGGTGCCAAATTAATAATTACAATTCAGAGACACTGCACTAGGACTCCGTTTTAGGGGCCCTTGGCCCGCTGGATGGGGAAGGTTTCGATGAGCTTGGAGCGGACCGGAGCCAGCGATGTCTGTGGGTTTTGAGCCAAGGCTCCAGCCATGCCTGAGGCGTAGGCGGACGAGACCGACGTGCCTTGAACCACCCACGACTGCCCATCCATCTGAACCACCGTCGAACCCGGTACACCCAGGTCGACGAAGCCTCCCCGGTTGGCGTAGGGCGTCAGCTGTCCGGAGCGTCCCGTGGCGGTCACCGCCAGCGTTGCATCATAGGCGGCCGGGTAAAAGGGATCGGCAGTGCCATTGTTGCCCGCCGCGGCGATGACCAACGCTCCCTGGCCAGTGACTTGCTGGATGACGTCCCGGAGGTAGGGGCTGTCTTGGGCACTGCCGAGTGACAGGTTAATGATGGTGGAACCGTCTTGGGCGGCTTGTGTGATTCCGCGGGCCACGTCCCACGTCGAGGCCGACTCGCTGGCACCGTAAACATTGTACGGCTGGATGCGGGTGCTGGTACTGGTTTCAGTCGATCCGGCGCTCAGGCCACGAACCATCGCCTCCGCCATGGACGTGCCGTGCGAAGGGCCACCCGAGGCCGGGGCTCCCGGCACGATATCGACGGTGGGCAGCAAGAAGGACTGGAAAGCCGGAGCCAGCGGTTGCGGTGCCGAGTCGATGAGCGCGATCACCCGCCGGTTCCCATCGGGTCGCACCGTGGCCGTCAATCGCAAGGGCGGGGCGGTTATTCCGGAGACCGCGACCGGCGCATCCGGGGCGTCGAGTCGTTGGTTGTTCTCGACCGCGAGGTCTTCCGACTCGTTAGCCAGCTTCTGCTTGGCGTCCTCAGCTTGTTTCTCCGAATCAAAGCGGACCTGATAGGCTCCGGCGACTCCGTTGGTTCCGACCAGGCGGGCACCCTCCAGACCGGCCAAGTGCTTCAGATCGATGGGGGAACCGGATTTGGAACGGACGATCAATTCGTTGGCGATCACCCCATCGCCCTCATCGGCCATGATTTCCCGGGTGCTGGAGCGGGCTTGCGTGGCGAACACCTTCAGTTCCCGACGACCCGCGCTGGAGGTGGTGAGTGAATAATTCAATCCACCGAGGATTCGCGGCAACGCCTCTCGGGCGGGCAAGTTTCGGAACTGGGCCCGAATTTGGGTTTCGATCCCATCTTCGATCCAAACCCGCCAGCCGGTTTGACCGCTCAAACGTGCCAAAACCCGTTGAATGGGCCATCCGGGGATCGATGCCGCGTAGCGATCGGTTGAGGCATTCCACCGAAGCCCTTTTTGGACCGTTGGGGCGGCCGAGGCAATGGCAGCGGTGTTGGACGAGGGAGTCGGAAGAGGATTCGCCAAAGGCGTGGCCGGATCGGTGTGGCCGAGGAATGCCGAACCCACCCACAGGCAGGTTAGTAGCAACAAGCGGCTCCGCATGGGGTGCAGTCTAACGAATTCCGGGCCGGACGCCAAAGTTTGGGCCGTGATAATTCAGGGAAACTCGAAAACTCCAACTTCGTCTGCTTGGAAACCTTGAGTTCAATTCAAACAGGGTTAAATTCAGCTTCAAGTTCCGCCGTCTAAAGCCCCATTGCTATGAGCCTTTTTCAACATCAGCCGAGACGAACCTTTCTCCGAGGATTGGGTACTGTGGTCGCGTTACCGTTTCTAGCATCGGCTCCGGCTGTTCGCGCATTGGGGGCTGCAGCGGGTGCTGCGGCTTCGGCGGGCAAGCCCCCGTTGAGGATGGCCTTCGTGTACATCCCGAACGGGGCTCTCATGAAGCACTGGACGCCCGAGCAAACCGGTTCGTCCTTCGAGTTGCCTCGTATTTTGCAACCGCTGGCTCCGGTGCGTGACCAGCTCACCGTGCTGAGTGGTTTAGCACACGACAAGGCCCGCCCCAATGGCGATGGCGCCGGCGATCATGCCCGCGCTTCGGCGACATTTTTGACGGCCTGCCAGGCGCGCAAGACGCAGGGCGCGGACATCCGGGTGGGCGTGTCTGTGGACCAATTGGCCGCCCAGAAGGTGGGCAACCACACCCGGTTCCCCAGCCTCGAACTGGGCACCGACCGAGGGCAACTTTCCGGCCAGTGTGATTCGGGTTACAGCTGCGCCTACTCCTTCAATGTATCCTGGCGCTCGGGCTCCACGCCCATGCCGCCAGAAGTGGATCCGAAGCTGGCCTTCGACCGATTGTTTACTCAAGGAGACTCAGGTGAATCGGCCGAGGTGCGTGCACGGCGGCAGGCGCGGCGTTCCAGTGTTCTCGATTTCGTGTTAGAGGACGCCCAGCGACTGCACGGCCAACTGGGTCGCAACGATCAGCACAAACTCGACGAGTACATGAGCGCGGTGCGCGATGTGGAACGACGCATCGCCATGGCCGATAAGGTGGGCGTCGAGTTGCCCGACCACACCCGCCCGCAAGGCGTTCCGGCCAAGTACGAAGATCACGTCAAGTTGATGTTCGACATCATGACGTTGGCGTTCCGCACCGACAGCACTCGGATCGGCTCCTTCGTGATGGCCCATGATGGCAGCAACCGTCCGTATCCGGTCATCGGGGTCAAGGAGGGGCATCACGACCTGTCCCATCACGAGAGCAAGGAGGACAAGAAGGAGAAGATCGCCAAGATCAACGTCTTCCACATGCAGTTATTTTCGGCGTGGCTGCAACAGCTTCAAGAGACCCGGGAATCGGATGGCAGCAGCTTGCTGGATAATTCGATGATCGTGTACGGCAGCGCCATTGAAGACGGCATGTCCCACGCCCACCACGACTTGCCGGTCCTGCTTGCAGGACGGGGCGGTGGCACCATCAAACCGGGACGCCATGTCCGGTATGCCAAGAACACCCCGATGGCTAACCTATTCCTGTCGATGCTCGACCGGATCGGCGCGCCAGCGGAGCGCCTCGGCGACAGCACCGGCCGCCTCGATCAGTTGAGCTGAGATCCGAGCCCTCTCTGAGGATGCTGGGGCGATTTCTCCGATAGCGCCGGTGGGCACGGGCGGACCGAGAGGACTCGATCCCTACCGGGAGGTGGGCGGCCCAGAAGCGCCGCGAAGGCGGGTAAGGGCCATCGCTCGCGATGGTAACCCACCATCCATTCCCCTGTAACCGGTAGGGGCGGTGTCTCACCGTCCATTCCCCGGGCTTGCCGAGGGGTGGATTCACAGACCGACTGAGAATTCGGCGAGGCTGGGTACTAGGGCAGCGCGGCGCAGCAGATCCCTGAGGGTGCGATCATCGTCGAGGGTGTTAATGCGCTCGCGGACGGCGTCAGACACTTCGCCGAACCGAGAGTCGAGAACATCAAGAATCGCCTCGCGGGCGGTTTGGACGATGCCTTTTTCAAGGCCTTCCAGGAGACCTTTCTGGATACCTTTCTCAAGGCCTTCTTTAAGGGCGAGTTCTTCGAAGAGGGTGATGTGGGGCATGGTTTTGTCGGTTAGGCGTTGCTGGAGTTGGTTTCTGAACTGGATCTTAAGGTCGTCGGGCAGCGGCATCAACCAGTCGATCAGGCGGTGCAATTGTTGGATTTCCGATGGGGAGTATCCCTCATTGCCGAGTTTGACGGTGAGTTCGAAGAGGCAGGCGAAGAGGTTCTGTGGGTTCCGCCGGTGTTCTTGGGTGCCGAGATGGGCGGCGATGATGAATAGGGCCTGTTGGTGCCGGTAGCGTGGGTCGTCGAGCTTGCCTTTGAAGTCGATGGTCTTGCAGATGCGGAAGCGGAAGGTGATGCCGCATCCGAGGGATTGATAGTGGTACGATGTGGGACGCCACTTGCGGCTGGTGTCTCCGAGGATGGCGAGGGTGAGGGGGTTGACGCCGTATTTGTCGAAGATGCGGTAGTGGTAGATGAAAAGGCGCTTGGGCAGACCGGGATCGTGGTGCATCTGGACCTCGATGTGAATGTAGAGCCACTGGTCGGTGCCATCGAGGAGGCGGACCTTGAGGAGTTTGTCGACCCGCTTGGCCCCGACCTCGGAGGCCGGGGTGATCTCGCGGAGTTCCTGCTCGAGTGATTCGGGCTGGACTGACCAATCGATGCTGGCGGCGACCTCGGGAAAGGTGACTTCAAGGAAAGACCGAGTGAACTGTTCGATGGTGTCTTTCCAAGGGCTGTCGTGATTGAGCGGCTTGGCCATGTCCCCAGTTATTCGCTCGGCCCCGACCGAACCTTTCAACAAAGCGACAGTCGGTAGGGGCGGTGTCTCACCGTCCATCCCCGTGCATCTGGCAGGGATGGTGGCTCACCGTCCATTCCCCCTTCATCTGGGTTGGGCAAAAAACGGGCCGAGAGGACTCGATCCCTACCGAGAGGTGGGCGGCCCGGAAGGGGCGCGAAGGTGGGTAAGGGCGGGGGACGCCGGGTAGGAGGACGCCGGCCGTCAGGGTGATGTTGCGGGTTGGTGGAGTGCTGTTGGTCCAGTGCCCTCACCAGGCGGTCTTGAGGGCGGTCGGTTCAAACGTGTTCCGACGGCGGGCGATGGGATCCGAAACTGAGAACCGGAGGAGGCGGTCTGGGTCTGGGGATCACCGTTCTGGGTGAGCCACTTCGCCATTACCCAATTCGAAGGGCCAGCCCCGCACGGGGTGGCGGTTCTGGCAGAGTCGTTGGTTGAGCAGAAAGAACGGCTGCAGCCATTCTGCCCTGAACGCCTGCCGTGTAGATCTCATCTTTCCTCAGCATTTTCGCGGTTTTTCCGGGCACTGGTCTACGAATCTGCTCCGTTCAGCCCCGTTTCCTTGGGTTTCCAGCCCCGGAATCGAAACCAAAGTGGATGTGGGGATAGGTAAGGTGCAGGCCTCCTTCAAGACCTCCGCCCCGGAGACGCAGTCGACGCCAAAGCCACCTGATTGGCGTCGGATTGCCAAAACATACTCTTGACAGGGAGCCGAGATGGGAAATCTTTGGCTGTAATAATGTCAGTCCACAAAACAAAATCTCCTGATCTCGGAGAATAAAAAGAACAAATTACAGCCAAATGAACTTTTTAGCAGAGCTCCAAACACCAGCCTTCTGGGAGAGTTTAATGTTGATCATCTGGATCAACATCATCCTGTCGGGAGACAATGCGGTGGTGATCGCTTTGGCGTCCCGTTCTTTGCCCCCGGATCAGCAGAAGAAGGCGGTGCGTTGGGGTGCCGGAGGGGCTGTGGTTCTCCGCATCCTCCTGACGGCGGTCGCCTTCAAGATGCTTCACTGGCCGTATCTCAAGATCATCGGTGGACTCCTTCTTCTATGGATCGCGATCGGTTTGCTTGTCCCAAATAAAGAAGAGGAACACGTGGACAGTCCCAACAACCTTCTCAAGGCGATCAAGGCTGTGCTCATCGCGGATTTGGTGATGAGTCTGGACAACGTGCTGGCCGTCGCCGGTGTGGCCAAGGACAGCGTTGCATTGCTCGTCATCGGTCTGGCCGTCAGCATTCCGTTGGTGGTTTTCGGGGCGACAATGTTGATGAAGTTGATGCAGCGATTCCCTGTCATCATCACCGCGGGCGCGGGTGTTTTGGGATGGGTTGCGGGAGAAATGCTCATCACCGACCCCAGTTCGAAGGTCTGGATCGAAAAAAACCTTACATGGATGCACATAAATACTCCGATCGGAGGTATCAGTTGGTCGCAAATCGTGGGTGCTGCTTTGGTGATTGTAGTCGGCAAGACATTGGCGGCTCGCAAATCGAAGGGTGAGTCTGAAGAACCCCATTTGGCTTAACCATCCGACTCTCCGGAGTCGCCTGCCGCTTCTTGACGAGAGTGGATGGAATTTCACCTCCTTCTCTCTGTTTTCGGGAGTCAGCGATGGAATATCGCAGACTCCGTTGTCGACGGTCGGGCTCCAGACAAGTACCGGCTTCAACCCTGCCAAGCGCTCACTGGGTCTGACTGGATTCCAACGCGATTCGAAGTGGCCTTCAACTAGAAGAGATCGATGGGTTGCCGGCAGCCCTGGATAATTTGCAGTCTCAGACGAGGGGTGATGCCACACCGGCCCACGCGATGAAGAAGGCGTAGCAAGGTGCCTCGCTGTTTTCAGTGGGAAAGGGGGAAGGTGACGGTCACAAGATGATGTGGATCGGTGACACCGGAGGAGACACTTGGATCGTTGCTCGAGCTAGGCAGGGCTCGGCGTGTTCTGGAAGTGCAACTGAGGTGAACTCCCGAAAACCTACCTCATCCAAAGTGGGGAATTTTAATCGTCGTCACTGGCTGGGAACAATAATCGTCCTCGTACACACCTAACCCACGCACCTCCGAGGTAGGGCGATTTGTCCGAAAGCGCCGCGTCGGTAGACATGGACCGCCCCAGACAGGTCCCTACCTCGGAGGTCCTCGGGGGACATCCGGGGGGCCAAAAACCAACTGTCAGTGACGGTGTGGAAACCAATGAAACCTGACGCTTGCAAACCACTGAAAATAGCAAGGAACCAGTAGCAATCAGCGCGATCCTCGGACGCTTGCCAGGACGGCCCGCCACTCCTCGGCGTATGGGATGTTCTCGTAACCATTCATTTCAGGGGTGCCTCGAGTGAAATGGACTGCTTTCGGGTCGAGCCCAGCGTCCGAATGTCCCTCCAACCAGTTCCAGGTCGGTGGAAGATCCCCGATCAATGAGTCCTCCAACCACTCGAACGCGTGCAGGTTTCGTCCGGGCCGAGTGTTGATCCAGCTCTGAAGGGGCGCATGGGCTGGATGCCGGCAATTCCAAAGCACGAGGCTCGACCAATTCTTGCGCCGGTAGTTGAGTTGCAACTGACCATCCATCTTGATGCCTTCGGGCGGAGCATACTGATGCTGCACGACCTGCACCGCATACCGCGGATCTGCTAATGCCAACAGTTCCTGGATGTCCGCCCGCCACAGGAAATCACTGTCGCAGAACACCGCCCAGGGCGTGGTACTCAAGAGTGGCGTCAAAAAGCGGGTGATGGCGAACTCGGTCGACATCGGCGCTTCCGAAATCACATCCCACAAGCGTCCCTCCCTCCGCTCATGGCGCCGCGTGTAGAGGCCCAACCCTCGCAAGTGCGGTTCCAATAGCGGCACTAATTGTGGAACTAGCTGTGGCACCTTCTGGCAATGGTCGCGAATCGACCTGACGCACACCTCGTAGGCGGCCGCCTCCCTAGAATCGAACCCGATGAAGATCTCACTGTTCATAAATGCAAAGTTTGAAACGGCCGGAATTGAAGGGATGGGCGCATTCAATCCAATCGAACGACCCGAAGGAGCGAGGCCGCCTCCTCGAAAACCTTCTTAACCGAAATTCGGCCCATCGCCTCCGCACAATGAGGGCAACGCTTGCGTCTCCCGCAGGGCGTTCCGCCTGAGAATAAATTCACATGATGCGCATACCCCGTCTGCGCCGGGGAAATGTAGCCCCCAAAGATCACGATCGCCGCTGTTCCAAACGCTGCGGCCGCATGATGCAGGCCACCCTCCGGAAGGATCGCCAACCGGGCACGTTCCAGTACGGCGCAGGCCTGACGAAAACTTGTGGTCTTGATGATCTCCGCTCCCGGCAACGGCGGGCGATATCGAGAAGCAAACTGGGAGACCAGATATCCTTTCGATTGAAGGTGTTCGGACAAGGCACACCAGCGATCCCATCCCCAATCTTTGTTGGGACTCGCCTCTGGCTTGAGCGCTGGTTCCAGAAGAATTCGGCCCTCATATCGACTCCCGACAGCCCGTTCTTCGTCGGTTAGATAAATCTCGCCCAGTGGACAAACCCACTCGCGCCAAACCCATCCCCCGAGCGTCTGGCCTGCGATGTAATCGCGCTGACCCGGGGCATTCACCAACGTTTGCACCTCCCCCTGATAGCCGACCGCGGCAAATCGTGGATTGTTCTCCCACACGGGACTCCAACGGGGGCGTCCTCGCTGATCCAACACCCGGATGGGTGAGGCGTTCCGCCTCTGCATGCGGCGCGCCAGACCCGTTACGATGACTTCATCTCCCCAGCCCATAGGTCAAACCGCCGCCTGAAGCGTTCTCCAAGCCACGCCGCTGCGAAACTCGTCTAGGCTCCATTGCTGGCCCGCCAAGGCCGCCGCCCACGCCGCCCGCCCCGGAGGATAAATTGGTGACTCAATCTTGGTGAAATCAGACAGGCCCATTTTGGAAGCCGCACAGTCACTCGCCACAAAGACCGGCACGCCTGCCAGCAAGGCCTCGTTGGCCGCAGCGCTGGACCAGGTCACCAACGCCCAGCAGTCGACCAGTGCCTCTTTCAGACTAGCCGCCAACGCCATCTTGTCGCTGCGCCAATCCCGCACCTGAATCGGTCGGTCGGTGTGTCGACGAATTTCGGCCAGCGCCTGCTCCCAATAGTCTCCGGACTTTCCGGCCACCACCGACATGTAGGTGTTCGACTGCACCGCCACCACTAGGTGGCGTCCGGATTTCTTCCAGGGCGCAATCTCTACCCCCAGACTCGCGAACCGCTTCCAATCCGGACGCTCCCCCCCGGTTGCCTGAATCCCACGGCGCGTTGCACGAAACAGTCGCCCGCGAGCAGCATCGAAGTAGGCATTGTCCAAATAGTACCAATCGATTCCCTCACGAATCGCTTGTTGCCACAGATGTTGGGTCGGTTCGGTGACCCCAAAAAAGCAGGCAGCTCCCGGACTCAATTGGGCTGGAGGCGGCTGGAACATCCCCCTGCCTCCTGCACCTTGGACAAACGCCTCGCAGACCACACGTGCCTTCGCCTTGCCTTCCGCTGCATAACCGCATATTTGCGTTTGTATTACGCGGGGAACCCCGAGGCTCGGTCTCCGAAATTCATCGATCACCGGCCGCCAATTTTCCAGCGTGGCCTCATAGCCCTCGCTGCTGCGAAGAACAGGCGGCCACGTGCTCGCCAAATCTCTGCCATTGAGTTGGTGAATGGATTCCAAGGCTCGTTTTATGAAAATCGGACTCCCCAGATTAATCTGAGGGCGATCCAGTGGATTTTTTTAAACTCATGAAAAAAGCAGCACCTTTCGCGCCAATTTCCCGTCGGATCAACTCGTTGAAGGTCGCTTTGAACGCGGCTCCGATCGGACGCAAAGCCTCCGCCCTTGAAGCGGAGTGGTTGACGAAGACCACGTCGATCTCCGCAGACAACCGCGGCAGAACCTAGATGAACAAGTTCAGAGCGGTGCCGCCCGTCATCGCGAACTGCGGTTGTTGGAAAACAACCCGAATCGCCTCGAGCAGATCATCTCCCCCAGCGTAGTCCTGGATGGCATCGCTACGGCCATCCCGGCCGGAGAAGCCGTCGCCAACCGACAGTTTGCCAACCATGGGGAACGGCACACTGAAGGCGACTGGGGCAAACCTGGGGGGTGGCGGCACGCCCGACGACAAACTGCCGGTCGGACGCCTTCATTCTCCGGGATCCACGGAATGGTTTATCGAGCTGCAGACTGTCCCCGAGTCCGAGTTAGACCTTGGGGAAAATGTGGCAGATGGGACACCGATCACGCGGTGAGCCATTCAATAATGGCTGGGCTATGAAATGGTTGCACCGCTGCAACGGCAGGCGAGCAGTGCGGAATTCATGGCTGATAATGCCGAACGCCTTCAGCGTCTCGGTGATTTCTTGGAAGAGGTTTGACGCGGGTATGCGTACGAGTTCGACGAGGGAAAGTCCGTCGAGTTGCCTTGGAAAGTAGTCACCGTGGCAGGAACCGGGACATTGGGATCTGGGGCAATCTGCCGGTAGATTCGTCTCTGCCAGCATCCCCCCCCTCTTTGGGGGTGGGAGTTGTCCTCGTAGACCCCTTGAAAATTCCCGACTGAAAGCGCTACGAGCGATTTTTTGAGAGGGTTTAGTAGGGTGTTACAGAAAATATTTACTCCAACGAAAATTTTTTGCTCGCGCACCCTCTTGGAGAGCAGAGCATCGACAAGTAGTGGACCCATAAGTTTGGGCTGCCATGAAACATGTCTGGTCAAAACCCCTATGCCGAGCAATCTGGTGAGTCGTATTATCAATCATGCAGAGTGCTAGAGAGTTGCAGTGTTTTATTGTGGAAGTATTAATTTTAAGATATTAAATCATGAGTTCCTATGGAGTGTTTTTAATAATATTATTGGGAGTGTTTTCCGCTCTAGGCGAAGATTATTTGTGGAAAGCAGAGTTTGGGAATCGAAGGATTTATTTGGGGGGCAGTGTGCATTATCTTCGGAGCGAAGATTATCCTATTCCTGCAGTTTTTGACAGCGCGTTTAATGATTCCAAAATATTAGTGCTGGAATCTGATGTAGACTTGGCTGAAACTCAAGCAATTCAGAGTTATATAACAACCAAGGCGCTGCTTCCATCAGGCAAAAGATTGCAAAGCATCGTTCCTGCCAGCACGTACACAGCGGTTCAGAATTTCAGCTCAGAGCATGGATATGTATCGACGGCTTTTGATGGTTACAAGCCTTGGTTTGTTAGCACTTTTTTTTCGAATCTTACCTATGCTGATTTAGGTTTTTCAGCTGATCTCGGTGTGGATCGCAAATACCTGAAATTGGCAAAGAATCAGAATAAACCTCGTCAATTCCTAGAGACCCCTCAGGAGGCAATCGATGCGCTCGCCTCTGTCTCAGAATCCGAGTCTGTGAAATCGTTGAATGCCCAAGCGGATTTAATAAACAAAGGATTGCTTCCGTCAACTCAAATAGATGAAGTAATCCAAGCGTGGAAAAGCGGAAAACCGGAGTTGTATGATCCAATTCTATTTAAAATGAGTGTCGAAAACCCTCAAATGTTTAATAGTGTTGTTAAGAATAGGAATCTCTTATGGTTACCGAAGATTGAGAATCTTTTAAAAAGTGCAGACAGGGCGTTTGTCTTGGTGGGATCGTTGCATTATTCCGGTGATGTCAGTCTGCTGAAACTGCTTTCTGCAAATGGATATGCTATAAGCCGAGCCGTTCCTGTTGATTTTATTCCAAATTTAACAATGTTTACTGCAAGCTTTGGCCGGACAGTCGGCCAGGCTGCGGTTTTGACTGTCGATGCTGTGAGCGGGACGCCACTAACCTACCAGTGGAAGAAATCGGGAGTACCCGTAGCAAATGGCAATGGGATTTCTGGTGCCACCACCGCGACCCTCTCGTTTGCCTCGGTTCAACTGACTCATGCCGGAGACTATTCCGTTACCGTCAGCAACTCGGCCGGTAGCGTGACCAGTTCAGTGACTACGTTGACGGTGATGCCGGTCGTGGTCGTACCCTCAATCACCATCCAACCCCAAAGTTTGATCGTTACCCAAGGTCAAGCCGCCCAGTTCAGCGTTACAGCGGTTGGAACTGCCCCGCTCAGTTATCAGTGGCAAAAAGATGACCAGAATATTCTAGGCGCTAATGCGGCAGTTTTCACGATCACCTCGGTTCAATCTGCCAACGGCGGCAGTTACCGCGTGGTAGTAAGCAATTCAGCCGGAAGTGTCACCAGCTCAACCGCCGCGCTCACGACCAAGGCGGCAGTGTTTGCGCCAACGATCGCCACTCAACCGGTGAGTTCTGCAGTTTCCCTGGGTCAACAGTTGGTGCTCAGCGTTCAGGCGTCTGGAAGTGCCCCCCTCGGTTATCAATGGCAGAAAGCGGGGGTAAACCTTGTAGGAGCGACAGCGGCCCAACTGACGCTCAAATCGGTTACGCTGAGCGACGCTGGTGAATATCGCGTCGTGGTTAGCAGTTCTGCGGGCTCCATTACCAGTACCGTTGCTGTGGTTGCTGTAGTCCCCGCGAACACAGCACCTGTGATTACCTCCCAACCAGTCGGCGTATCGATCGGCGCAGGGCAACCCCTTGAGTTGACTGTGGTTGCAACCGGGATTCCAAACCCAAGGCACCAGTGGCAACGAAATGGCGTGGATTTGGCTGGAGCCACTGATTCAGTTTTGCGAAAGCTCTCTGCAAGCATTGATGATTCTGGCTCTTATCAAGTATTGGTTTTCAATACCGTTGGACAGGTGCTTAGTACCAAAGTCACAGTAAACGTCGAATCTGTGGGTCCAAAAATACCCGTGGCCAAGCTTAATATACGGTTGGTGCCTGAAGTAACCATACTTGGAGAGATAAATTCACAGTGGTCACTGGAATGGGCATCAAGTCTGACACCTGAAGCTCCATGGTTTGCGTTGACGAATTTCACATTAGCAGCCTCAGGAAGCCAAGTTATTGATTTGTCAGAAACCCAGCCTGGCAGGTATTATCGGTCCATCGGCGGCTACGTTGGAGTGCCTGCCTCCATGTCTGTGATCCCAACTGGACCGTTTCAGATGGGGGCAGAGGTCGCCGGTTCCAGCCCAGTTCACACCGTCAACGTTTCAAAGTTTGTAATAGATCGGTATGAGGTTTCAAAGACACTTTGGGACACGGTGAGAAATTGGGCAATCACCAGAAATTACAACCTGCCGGCTGGATCATCTTTCGCTGGGCCGCTGCAACCGGTTCACTCTGTAAACTGGTACGATGCAATCAAGTGGTGTAATGCGCGAAGCGAGATGGAAGGGATCGCTCCTGTTTATTACTTGGATGTTGGTTTGAGGACAGTGTATAGATCAGGGGAATCATTGCCTTATCTAAAGAAGAACACAGGGTATAGGTTGCCCACAGAGGCTGAGTGGGAGAAAGCTGCCAGAGGTGGTTACTATGGCCAAGAATATCCTTGGCCTGAGAATATTTCGATTAACCCAGGTAATGCTAATTATATAGATTCACAAATGGGTCAAACCACTGCGGTAAGTAGTTATCCTGCCAATGGATATGGAATTTATAATATATCTGGGAACGTCTGGGAATGGTGCTGGGATTACTATGGAGCCTATCTGGCAGGTAACCAGACTGATCCTCAAGGTGTATCTCAAGGGAATGCAAGAGTGATCCGGGGAGGAGGATGGGATAACGCTGATAATTTTTGTCGAGTGTTTTCTCGGATTTCTAATGGTACTCCAACTTCACGTGGTAATAGTATTGGATTTCGAACTGTTAGATCCGGTCAATGAGACGGGATGTGCTTAAATGCAATTTTTGGCGCTCCGCTCGTACTGCCCGTTAGTAAATAAAATAAACATTATGAATAACTCCTCAAAATTCTATATTCTGTGTGCTATCGCTGTTTTAGCCTTCTCGGGTTGCTCTACTGGCGGGAGTGGCGGCAAGGCGGAGGCCGTGAAGAGCAAGTCCTCGATGCCACTGCCACCGGGCGTGACATTGACCCGGGGCAAGCATCTTCAAGGGATTTGGGTTGCGGATGGTTTCCGGTTTTCTGGATTTGACGCAGTTGTGGTGGCCACGCCGGCTTTCAAGGGTGTGGAACGGTCGAATGAAATTAACGAACGGGCGATAGCCATCAAAGGCATCCAGGATGCTTTGATTATGGCGCTCAAGGAAACCGCTGCATTTGCTTCGGTTGTGAGCCGTGCGGATGAAGTGAAGGCCGGTTCTCGGTTCGCTGTTCTGGAGACCACCGTGTTCGAGTACGAGAAGGGTGGTGGTGGTGCCCGATATTTTGCAGGTGTCTACGGTGCGGGGCAGCCGGTGATCAAGGTTCGAGGAAATTTGGTCGATTCCAAGGGCGCACCTTTGTTCGTCTTTGAGGCACACCGGAGCGGAGAGTCCGCGACAGCGCGGATGTTCGGAGGCTTCCGGTCAGACGTGGAAATCCAAGCGGAAGATATACAAGACCTTGGCATCGATCTTCGTGACTTCGTGAAGGCCCGGATCAGCGGCTACTAGTAAATGCGGTAATCGGTTGAACCGCTGTTGTTCTAAAATTCCTCGGAGGGATGTTTGGATATACCCGGCAGATTAATTGTTGGGGCTAGCCCGTTTTTTGCTTGCTGATCTCGATATCGGCATTAAGAGGAGCGGTCCATGATTGGATGGTTGGGGGAGGGGCTGTTGATGCTGGTTGGAGGGGAAATGATGAAGCGGGTCGAAATAAATTCCTGTCAGTTCAACGCCGCCTGCGCATCACGATTTCATCGGAAGTCATCCCCGAAAATTCCCAACCTTCTTTGACCAACCCATTCATTGCGATGTTCATGTAAAAGGCCCGCTCGTCGCAGTTTCCGGGTCTTTTAAATTTGCGCAATTCGGTGCCGATGAATTCCACCTTGCCGCCCGGTCGTATAATATGGGTGTTCTCTGATCCGCTCCAGCGGATGGTAATATACTCAGTTAATGAGGTCGTTTCCTGAACCTGGGCAGATAGGTGGGGCCAGAAGAGGGCTACCAAGCCAATGCAGACGGTTGCTATAACAAAATTGGTACGGCGGGTGTTCATAGAGCAGTGAAGTTGTTGTTTCAGTATCGCGGTTTTCCGGGTTCTGACGTGAAGGATCCACCCTCACTCTTTTGTTTAAGATCGAAATAAAGCCTCGTTGGAACTCGGTCTTCTTGGGCAAACCAACCTCCTGTCCGAAACACTTTTGTTTGAACATGCCCCTCGCGGGCGGGGATAACTTTGATGATGAAGTCAGAGGTTCCGAAATTGTGAAAAGTTCCGTCCTCGTCTCCCCAGATTCGAATCTTGATCGGGGTGCTTCCTACATGGTCTTCATTGACTTCGACTCGGGCGCCAGCCTCGCTCGACTCTACTTCAACGTAGTATGCGATGGTGCCATCAGGTCCCTTTTCTGGTTTAGTTCCGGTTGAGGCACATCCGGCGAGAAGGAGGAGGAACAGGGTAGGAATTGGTTGGAAGGCGCGCATAAAAATGGAGGAACCAGCTGAAACGTAGAGCTCGTGCTCGTTGGCTGGAGAGTCCGCTGGTTTGATGTGGAATGGTAAAGAATCGAACTTCACTTGGGACGGCTATCCATCACCGTCTTTGCCATGCTTGTGATGCTTTGCAGTGCGTCTTTTGCTGCTGCTGGGTCGGTGATCTTGATTCCGTAATTCTTGTCGAGGGCGACAACTAGTTGGAGGGCATCAACGGAATCCAAACCCAATCCACCGGGGCCAAAGAGAGGGGTATCGAATTCAATTTCTGCTGCTGGAGTCGTAAGCATCAAGGTGTCCACCAGCATGTTGCGGATCTGCTCGAGCAGTTCGGTTTCGGTCATGGGAAGGTCAATTCTTTAAGGGCGCAGTATGGGCGTTTTCAAAGGATTCCGCCGTCAACCTTGAGCGTTGCTCCCGTGATATAGCTCGCGTCGTCGCTGGCGAGGAAATCGATCGCGGCAGCCACGTCTTCGGGCCGCCCGAGCCTTCTCATAGGAATCCTATCGAGCAGGGATTTTCGATGGTCGGTGGGCAGGTTGGCGATCGCCTCGGTTTCCACGTAGCCCGGGCAGACCGAGTTCACCGTGATGTTCATGCGGGCCACCTCTTTGGCGAGGGATTGTGTGAAGCCGATGACGCCAGCCTTGGAGGCGGCGTAGTTGGTTTGCCCCGGGGGTGCGAGGAGAGCACTGAGGGATGACACATTCACGATTCTCCCGAAACGCTGACCGATCATCGTCCGCATGACGGATTGGCAGCCGTGAAAAACTGAATTCAGATTGATTGCCAACACGCGGTCCCAGGATTCAGCGGGCATCGTAGCCAGAAGTGAATCCTCATGTGTCCCTGCGTTATTCACCAAGACATCGAGCCTTCCGGCTTTGGCTACTATTTCAGCAACCACCCGGTCCCAAGATGGACGGTCCGTCACGTCCAATGAGATCACCACCGCGCGTCCGCCAAAGGTGTCGGCGAGTTGGTCGGCATTATCCCGGCGCGAGTGGACGCCCAGCCAAACCAGAGAATCTGGATTCTTTGACAAGAGCCTTCTCGCAACCGCGAGACCAATTCCGCCATTGGCACCGGTAACCATTGCGACTCGAGGATTTTTGTTGGGGTTCATATTCTGAGATTCCGAGCGTATCTGGCAGCCTACTCCGGGGCTTTCATTCTCTGACAAAGATGGCCCCTCGGGCTTGGAAGTTTGATCCAAAGATACCGACTGCTGCTGAGTTCCGGCCGCGGGCGACAGAAGCAACCGCTGCGGCCGTAGCCCATGCGCCGCCAGCTGCCAAGCCATCCCCTAAGAAAGTTGCCAAGTTGCCGCTTCCTTCCGAAAGGCAACTCCCTGGCTTTTGCGGGGGTAACCAATCCGGCACTGATGCTCCCGCGCTTAGCAGTTCGTTGACCATATCCGACCAGACGTCACTGCGACGTTTGGAGCGAACAAACGGGTGAGCCCGGGTGATCAATTTCAAGCGAACCGAAGATGGCTGGGTGCTCAGAAGTACAGCGCCCGCTCCTTCAGCAATTGGGAAGGGACTTAACAGCCTTCCAGCTTCCGCAGTCGCCCATCCAACTTCTTCGCCCCCAATGATAACGCAGGACTCTACAAGCCCTTCATTCAACCAAGTCGCGGCGGTTGAAAGCCCGTCAAGGAACCCGGTTTGGTCGGCCACCAGGGTGTAATTCCGTTCGGTTGAGCCCAAGACACTGCTCAAGTGGGAAGCGGGGGCATTGTAGACGGTTTCCGGGAACAGTAGAGGGCTGGCTGTTCGAGGCTCAGCTAGGACCTCACCGTAGAATCTCTCGGAGTAGATCACACTCCCTCCCATCACTGAACAAATTACTCCAACACGCTTGGACTCGGTGGGTCGGTCGGTCAGCCCCAACGCTTCAAGACCAGCTCCCACAATGAAGTGGGTCGTAGGACTGGCTCGCCTAAGCCTGGGCAGCGCGAGAAACGGAGGTCGAGGGTTTCGGATGGGCACCTTGTGAACCGAAATCGGGAAGCCATCAGGACGCTGAATTTGCGTCGATGCAGGGCGTTGATCTTGGGCGAGTGATGACACCAACGAGGCCATTCCCCAGCCAACCGGAGACACGGCGCCCCAACCATGGACATAGATCGGAATCATATCCGCCTCCCGAACAAGAGACTCGCATTCGCACCCCCGAATCCGAAGGAGTTGCTCAAAGCTAGGCTGAATTCTCGGTCCTGAGGGCTGACTACCAAAGGGAAATTACAGTTGGGGTCTACTTCATCGGTGGGTCCCTGAGGTGGTAGCCATTGGCCTGCAAGTGCCATCAGGCAGACCACCGCTTCAATAGCGCCCGCAGCCCCTAATAAATGGCCGATGCCGGCCTTCGTTGAACTGACTGGGAGATTCCTTGCGTCATCGCCCGCCCAACGAGCGATGGCGCGCGCCTCAGACGAATCATTCAGCAGGGTGCCAGTCCCATGAGCATTGAGGTAACCGATGTCGCGCGGTTCAACTCGCCCCATCTCGCAAGCAGCCTGCATCGTTGCCAGCGCAGCATCGCCATCCGGATGAGGTTGGGTCAGGTGTGAAACATCCGTAGCGGACCCATAGCCCAAGATTTCGCCATGGATTTGGGCTCCTCGATGGAGGGCTGAATCCAGTTCTTCGAGGCATAGCACCGCGGCACCTTCTCCCAAAGTCAAACCGTCTCGCCTGAGGTGAAATGGCCTAGCGCCGGTGGGTGAGAGCGCCTGCAGTGAATCGAAGCCAGCAAAAACCAACTGGCTGATGGCGTCGTAGCCGCCTGAAACTGCCCGAGTGTATTGCCCAGACCGGACCATTTCAAAGGCATGACCGATCGCGTTGGACCCCGAAGCGCAGGCGTTGGCGATGATGCTCACCGGCCCCGAGAATCCAAGTGCATCCATGACATCGAGGGCTTGTCTCTGAGGCTGATAATGCGTGATTCGAGTTGATTGAAGTCTAGTGGATAGGCCGGAACCAAAAGCTTGACGGTAAAAATCCTGCCCCAAAGTCATCCCCCCACTGGTCGTGCCGAGAACCATGGGAATCTGGTCTTCGGTGGCAGACCATCCCGTTTGCTGCCACGCCTCGACAGCGGCCCAGAGCAGCATTTTTCCGGCGCGGTCGATCCGCTGAAATTCTTTGATAGATAGCCGACTGGCCACCGGGATTTCTGGCAGGACCACTTCTGCGGCGATCTTGGTTCGTTGCCGGGACGCATCAAACAGACTCACTGGGCCGAATGCTTGTTTGCCGCTTCTAAAACCTTCTTGATTGCAGCACCAACCAGCTCCTAACGGGGTGATGATGCCAACGCCAGTGATCACAACGCGCCGATGGGGTCGCGGCACAGTTGTTTGGTGTCCGGATATCGATGGCACTCTTGGCACCGTAGGCCCCGGGTTTTATCGAGGTCAAACCCTCCCCTCAGCGTTCGATGGATTTCGTTCCAATAAATCCAAGATTTCTATAGAATCTCAGGTCAGTTGGACTCGGACACGAACATCTACGACGTGGTCATCCTCGGTGGTTCATTGGCCGGTTCTTCCACAGGGTTGCTCCTATCGCGGCGTTTTCCTGGCTGCAAAATCGCTGTCATCGAGAAGTCGGCGGACTTCGGTCGCCGTGTGGGTGAAGCGACTGTTGAGGTGAGCGGTTTTTTTCTCTCTCGAGTTCTTGGCCTGACTCAATACCTGAACGAGAACCACCTCAACAAACAGGGGATGCGATTCTGGTTCAGCAATGATCAAACCAGTCAGTTGGATCAATGTTCTGAAGTTGGGGGGCGATATCTGGCAAGAATGCCTGCTTGGCAGGTCGATCGCTCAACCCTGGATCTTGAAGTGCTGAGCCAAGCAGAGCGGTCAGGCGTGCAAGTCATCCGACCAGCCAAGGTTAACCGTGTTAGACTTGCGGATGGTGGGTTGCAGACCGTCGACCTCGAAACACTGGGAGTGAGACGGACAGTTAGAGCTCGATGGGTGGTCGACGCTACTGGGTTCACAGCGTTGCTTGCGCGTCAAAACGGTTGGTTTCACCGGAACGCCGAGCACCCGACTTCAGCGATTTGGACTCGTTGGAAGAAGGTTAAAGATTTCGACGGATTGGAACTCGCTGGTCGTTTCCCCGAATGGGCATCCGCCTGCAAAGGGGTTCGAGGCACGGCGACCAATCATTTCATGGGCGACGGTTGGTGGGCTTGGTGCATTCCGCTTAAAGGTGGCGAGACTTCCATTGGAGTCGTTTTTGATCATCGTCGAGTTGAGATCCCTCCCGGAGATTCGATTCCAGAACGGCTGCGAACTTTCCTTTCGCAACATCCGGTCCCACGCGAGTTGTTGGCGGAGGCTGAACCTGTTGACGGGGATGCGAACTGGAGGTCTCACTTGGCCTATTGTTCGTCCCGGTTCGCCGGAGACGGGTTCGTGTTGGTGGGGGATGCTGCGGGCTTTTTAGACCCATTTTACAGCCCTGGGATGGACTGGCTATCATACACAGTCAGCAGGGCGGTCGAGTTGATTGGAAACCATCTGGAAGGCCAAGACACCAAACCTCTGGTCGGGCGATTCAATCAGGACTTCTGTAAGTCGTACGATCGGTGGTTCAAGGCGATTTACAAAGACAAGTACGATGTCTTCGGCGACTTCGAGCTCATGTCGATCGCATTTCATCTGGATCTTGGGATGTACTACGCGGGTGTCGTTTCTCAGCCGGTAGAACGCGGGGAACGAGCCCTCCTTGAACCCGTGTTCTCTACTCCCCCAAGTGCAGTCCCATTCCGGTTGATGAGTTTTTACAATCGGAGGTTAGCCCGGATGGCGCGCGACCGACGTCGGCGAGGCACAGCAGGAAAGCACAACAACGGGCGGCGATTTCTCTTAAACGGTTTTCTCCCAGAAAGATCGACCGGTTCCGACATCCTCAAAGCCTTCACTCGCTACATGAAGCTGGAATTGGCTGAGGGATGGCGGAGTTGGTTCGTGCAGGAACCCTTAGAGAATACACCTCCGATTAGGCCGTAATCAGTGCCGAGCGAGGCGAGTGCCGCGCAAAACGTTCTGCTAGGCTGGTTGTTGACGGATGACAACCGACTGACTGAATCGCGTTCAGAATCCGTTCCTCATTCATGATGAAGCGGTCCTTACGGTAGAGGAGGTAATCTTCTCGAAGGCGCTCTGGGGTCAGGTTGATCGTGCACAGGTTTGCACCTGCCATTAACCCGCGCTGATATCCAGATCCGGGGCCGGCCAGATTTAAGGCACTGACCGCCGGGATAACCCAATCAGGCCGCATGATACGGAGGGCAGCCATGCAGTTGAGTGTCAGATCCAGACTCGCTGATTCCGACGATGCGAGTGGAGTGGCATCGCCTGGAATAAAAGGACTGACGCTGCAACCCACCAGCGGCAACGAATCGGCCAATCTAAAGTTCTCTAGAGTTGCCTCAATCCCTTGGCCGGGTAGACCGGCGATGAAACCTGAGCTGATTTCCCAACCTTCAGCGGCAAGCCACCGTATGTAGTTGGTGCGCTCCTCCAAGGTGCCTGGGGCTTCGAGATCCCGGTAGAGGTCGGCGTTCGCCAGTTCGAACTTGATGATGTAAACAGCAGCGCCCGCCTCTTGCAGGTCACGGGTCAAGTCAGGGGAAAGGGTTCCCAGGCACACGCTAATTCCCAAGGTCGTCGACGCCTTCAGTGCGCGAACCAGAGGCATGACCACTTCACGGACTGCCACCGGATCTTCCCCAGCCTGAATGTTGATGTCGGTGATGCACTTCGGCCGTTCATCAAGCAACATGCGCAGAAGGTTATCCGCTTCCGCCCTGTATCGGTTCAACCCTCGGTTGGAGCGCCGCATACCGCAGTAATGGCAGTTTTCTCTGCAATAATTGGAAACCTCAACGACACCGCGGACATAGACCGCGCGACCAAAGGTTTTTCGTGCCGTCGCAAGCGCGGCTTCATGCAACTCCTGCTGGAGTGGACCTTGGGATTCCAACTGCTGGGTTGTCGGGAATTGAGCCACAGGTGCAGGGTAAGGCACACTATCTAGCGTCGGGTAGTTCAATCAGAATGCCTTTGTTTAGTGGACGGGTAGCCAAGGCATCGGGAAGCCTTCAGCAGTGCTAACCGCCGTCATCCCATGTCGGAACGAGGAGACGACCATTGGACCGGTGATCGTTGGGCTTCGCGGCTGGGTTGACTCGATTATTGTGGTCAATGATCAGTCTAAAGATGCGACTGGATCTGCAGCCAGATCGGCCGGTGCGCTGGTGCTCGATCTTCAAACCAATTCAGGAAAGGGAGCGGCCATGCGGTATGGATGGGATGCGGCTGCCCGACTCGGTGCGACTCGAGTTCTTCTGCTGGATGGCGATGGCCAGCACGATCCAAATGATGCTCCGCGTTTCATCAGTTACCAAGAGTCCATCGGTGCCGATCTGGTAATCGGGAATCGTTTTGCAGGTGAAACGGGTTCGGTGCCTCGAATCCGGCGCTGGACCAACCAGTGGATGAGTCGCCGGCTTTCAGAGCTTTGCCAAATGCCCCTGCCAGATTCCCAGTGCGGTTATCGGCTGGTTAATCTGGCACCCCTCCTTCGACTCAATCTCAAAGCGGATCACTTCGAGATCGAATCGGAGATGTGCTTTGCCTTTGCCCGAGCCGGTCATCGGATTGAGTTTTTACCAATCGAGGCACGCTACGATGATCAGGACAGCAAGATCAGACCGCTGAGGGACGCGGTCCGTTGGTTTCTTTGGTATCAGGCTGCTCGGCGGTGCCGTCCCTAAGGCAATGAGCCAAAAGAATTCGAGTGCCATGCTCGGACCAAACCCGTGCTTTATTCATTCCAGCCAAGGCTGCCAGTCGCCGCCACTCAGACTCCAGCCACCCACGTTTGACGGATTGAACTCCATCTTGTCGAAACTCTTTCGGTGCCCTGAGCGCGACGAGCACCGCCCAGAGTGCAATTAGAAAAAACGGGCTGCGAACCATATCGCAGATTAAGACAGCTTGGCGTGCGACCCTCCTAGCCTCGCGGAAATGGGCCGTGACATCGGCATCACTACTGAGGTGATGGGTCATGGTTGTTCCAATCGCTAGATCGAACGAATTTGCAGCGAAAGGGAGATCCGTGACTGAGGCTTTAACCCAGGTTGCTGAAGTTGAATCCTTGGTTCCAGGTTGCGGCAGGTTGATATCCACGTTGGTAAACCGCCAATCCCAACCATGACCTCGTGCAAACTGAGTCAATGTCTGTCCCAACATCCCACACCCTGCACCCAGATCGACAATGGAGAGCTGTTTGCAGGCTTCGACTCCTAGAAGCTCTGGAATCCAGATGCGAAAAGGTCGGTCAAATTGAGTGAGCTTGTTCATCCGCCCCAGCCACTCGTAGTGTTCGGCAAGCTCAGTTGAGGTCCGCTCTGGCGAGTCAAAGTATTCTGGAGTGAGATCCCGGCGGCGGAGAAACATTGATGCAAGATAGGACCAAAAACCCAGGCACTGAACAAGGTGCATCCATTTTACGCAGGACCCTCGGTGTTGTTCGCAAGGTGCTTCAATTCTTGGCGATGGCCTTGCTGATGGGTTGGATTGCAGGTGCAGCGGTCCGTTGGGATGCCCAGTTGGCTGAGGCTCCGGGGTTTTTCCGGGGTATGCTCCACGGGGCCATCATGCCAATGGCGTGGCCGACGTTGCTTGCCGGTCAGGAGCAGGAGATTTACTCCGCTCGCAACAGTGGGCGAATCTACAAGTTGGGCTACTCGATGGGCGTCAATGCCTGCGGCCTTGTGTTCTTTGGGTTCACGTTTTTGACGTTCATCCCTCGTTCAAAAATCCTTACTGCGGGAGATCAGCGCCAAAAGCTGCAGTAGACCTCGTAAGCGTTCACCCAGCCACCGATGTAGTACGCCGTTGAAGGGAGCAGAAAGCGGGACTCATTCAGACTGAAAGTGAGTTCGAGAGGTTTAGCAGGGTCATTCGGATCGTAGGTGCTGATCGAAATGTCTGAAGCCGTGGTGCGTGACGCGTACCCCAGAATCGCGTGGTTGATCTGGAGACGCGGGAAATCAGCGACATGAATGACGGCCGTTCCCCTTTGAGCGACGGCATCGGCAATTCGCTGGGATTCCTTGATCTGAGACGATCTCAGGAACGGGAGAACCATCCTCCAATTCCCACGCTGAGCGTAGCTTCGCCAAGCGCCCCCAGCGACCGATTTGATGACCTCCGGCAGGCTGTCGCTCAACTCTCTGAGTCCGGCATATCCTGGGAACTGTATCCGACGGTCGCAGAGCAATCGTTTGCGGGGATCCCGTCGAACAACCTCTTGCACTCGGCATCGGTATTCATTGGCCGACAAACGCGCCTCCTGGGGCTGAAATTCTGAATGAAGGTGAAACTGCTGAACCGTCCGAGCCATCACGAAGCAACGCAGGCTGTAAGAGGGCTTGGGGTTGGCGGGCTGGTGCGTTTGTTTCCCGGTTTTTGGGTCCCTGCCATAAACCCATTCTGTTTCATTTCGAAAGCCCAGAGTGTCTCGCCAGAAATCAAATTCCCTATCGAGCAGGCCTTTGGTTGGCTCGGGAATTGGACGGTTTAGGATACTGCCGAGATCAGGCATGGTCGTTGAATGGCTTCCTTCATTCGACATACAGCTTGCGCGGACAAGCATTCGCTGGCCAAACAGAAAGGACGATGCTTTACGAACAGTGGCTAAGGACTCTCGAGAGCCACACCGACCGACCAGCGCTTTATGATCGGGCTAGTGGTCGAGTCTGGTCCTTTTCAGATCTTCAGCGGGAGTTGTTGTCGGCACCTGCAGTACCGCGAATCGTCCATCCATCGGGACGCGATGCTGGGTTCGTCATAGAGGTTCTTCGCGGATGGCGGATGGGCAGCATGGTGTGCCCTCTTGAGCCGGGACAGGAGGCTCCGGTAGCAGCCCAAAGAGCTGAGGGGTTCTCCCACATGAAGCTGACATCCAGCACAACGGGTCCAGCCCGGATGATTGGTCTATCGGGCGCCCAAATGGCGGCAGATGCTGAGCAGATTGTCGCCACCATGGGACTCCATGAGGACTCGCCGAATTTGGGGGTTATATCGCTGGCTCATAGCTATGGGTTTTCCAATCTAGTTCTGCCTCTGTTGCTGCATGGTATCCCACTAATTTTGCTCCCGTCGGCCTTTCCTGCAGCCGTGTTTCAAGAGGCCAGTCAATGGTCGGATGTCAGTCTGCCCGCAGTGCCCGCGCTGTGGCAGGCCTGGGCCAATGGCGGGAAACTCCCAAGCAGTATCCGGCTGGCGATATCCGCTGGCGCACCGTTGCCGGTCGAACTGGAGCGCTTTTTGTTCGAACGGGATGGCATCAAGGTCCACAACTTTCTGGGCGCTTCAGAGTGTGGGGGTATTGCCTATGATCGGACTGCAGAGCCACGAAGTGATTGGACGGTCGCAGGGACTGCCATGAAGGGAGTCCAACTTAATATCGCGGATGATGGGTGTCTTGAGGTGCAAAGCCCTGCCGTCGCTGAGACCTATTATCCTGAATCAGACGATCGGTTGGGCGGTGGGATCTATCGGTCCGGTGATTTCGCGGAGATGGATCCGTCTGGGCAAATCCGGCTTTTGGGACGTTCGACAGATTTGATCAACGTGGCTGGTCGCAAAGTGGGGCCAGAGACGATCGAAGTTCAAATTCGGGACCATCCAGCGGTTGCAGATGTGCTGGTGTTTTCTGTCCCTGAGGCAGGCGGGCGGAATGAGGCCATTGTGGCCGCTGTGGCTCTGAAACATCCCGTCAGCGAAATGGAACTCAGAAATTTCTTGGGGCGGTCTTTGCCCTCTTGGCAATTACCGCGCCGCTGGTGGTTTCTCGAGGAAATCCCCGCTGATATTCGAGGCAAACGGTCGAGAAAATTGTGGCGTGAGCGTTTTCTGGCTACCTGTGGGTAACCCTTGCCAAGTTAACCTTTTGCTTGAGGAACTTGGACTGGCCGGACTGGTTCACTGCCGGACAGGGTTACTTCTCCGTGCAACAGAACTTGTCCCGCTGAGCTGACAGACCCTCGCGCTTGTATGAGGCCACCCATTCGACCGGAAATCTGAGTTTCAATAGTTAGTGTCTGCCCCGGCCGGATACTGCCATTAATTTTGACCTGACGGATCCCTGTCAGTTTTAACGCGAGAAGAGGACAGCGAGTTGGATCGGATTGGGCGACCACACCGGCCAGTTGGGCAAGTGCCTCCACCATGAGTACTCCTGGCATTAGGGGGTTTCCTGGAAAATGCCCGGGTAACGAGGCGTGGTCTTTCGGGAGAAGAAATTCACCGCTGCCGGAGACTCCTGGAATGAGTTCGATCAGCCTGTCGATGAATCGGAAACCAGCTCCATGCGGCAGCGATTTCAATGCTTCATCGAGAGTCACTTTTTCAGGGGAGGACCGCTTGTCGTGATTTTCCATGTGGCATCCAGATTGGTGGTGAATAAATCGGTCGATAATTCTGAGTTGCGCCGCAATTCCTTGAATTCGTTTCGCAAGCGGGATCCATCTTTCAGAATCAGTTCTGTGGCGATCAGCTGCTTGGTGCCTGCCGCGATTTCCACCTTCAATTCAGGGAGCATATTTTTCACCGACGCGGACTGTGGTTCCATCCGAAAGCTCCAGTTCATTGCATTGGTGGAAACATCCAGTATCCGGAATTGCTTCCGAAAACTTGCCTCATCCTTCGGGAAACCCATATCCAGCAAACCCATCAAGTCTTTGGCTGGGCCATTGCCCAGGGAATCGAGTCGGTAATGCTCGGCTCGTCGCAATTTTGGGGAGAGAATCCACAGCTCAGATCCGGCCCGCAAAGCAAGAGACTGCACCGGCTCACCTAGTTGCCAACGGAACTGATTAGGGGTGGCAAACCATACCTTGCCGGTAGAAACCAATGGCTGGGTGAACGCCTTCAAGTGTCGCGTTTGAAGTACCTGTGCCTCCCAAGTCTGGAGGGATTTTGCCGCGGTCAACCATTCGGTGACTAGCTGTTCTTTATCAGCGGCATTCAACATGCGGCCCCAAAGAACGCCGCAAATTAGGAAGAAAAGCCCCCCGAAGCGGCGAAACCTCGTTGATAAACACTTGGTCTGTGCGGTCATTGGGTTGAATCCGAAGTTTGAGTCCAGATCGGGACAAAATGGTACCACTGTTCAGGGTGTTCTCGCACAGCAGCCTCAAAGACTTGAAGAACCCTCGAAGCGAGTTCTCGTCTAGTTTCTCTGGATCCCAGATTGCCGCGTTCGTATTCGACCGGTTTTAAAACGTGCGTCAGGTAGTTCGAGCCATGTCGCACGACGTAAACAGGAAGGATGATGCAACCGGTTGCACGTGCGAGTTCGGCGGTCGCGATATTTGCTCCAGTGGTGCCACCGAGAAACGGAGACGGTACCGCCGCCTGAATTGGAGGCCGATCAACAAGAATAGCTACGACACCTCCGTCCTGAAGTCGTTTGATGACTTCGACAAACTGAAACGGATTTTCTCCAACCACCAGAGTTTCAATTCCTAGTCGTTCTCTTGCGGCCAACCGCAATTGAGTGAGGTCGGCTGTTGGTTCAGGAGCCGTGAGGACGAGCGGGGAGAGTCCCATGCGACGAAGAAGCACACTACCGAGCTCCCAATTCCCGAGATGAATGGTGACCAGCAGCATCCCTTTGCCTGAGGCCCTTGCGGCGTCAAAATGTTGCCAACCGTTGCCGGGCTCTACCCACGCGTCCAATGATACCCCGGATTCAAAGAGCAGCAGGTCGGCCAATTTCCCACCGAATTCGCGGAAGGTGTTCCTAGCTCGGCGATTCAACATGTCGGACTTGTTCCCCAGCACGGGCAGCAAATTGGCTGCGACAATGTTTCGCCGCTGAGGATTGAGAGTTGCGTAGAGGGCTCCCAGTTGCCGGCTGATACTTGTGGCAAGATTCCGAGGGATGCAGGCCACCAAAGTACGGCCCCACCCCCACCAATGGGAGCGGTAGAGCTGGGAGACCTTACTCGGTGATTTGGTTGTCATGCTGCGCCCGTTGAGTCCGCAAGCTAACCACCAAGAGGGCAGCAAAATTACGGCAACGACGAAAACGCATGCGACCCCACCCGCGCAGACGAGATCCAGACTGGCGAGGCCTGCGTTATTGCTCCAGGCAAGAGATCCAAATCCTGCGATATTGGCTCCGGCGCAGAGAAGCAGAGCACGTCCCGTCGAGGCCCAGAGTGCGCGTCGGTCTGAACCATAGCGCCTCATCGCGAGTTGAATGTGAATGGTCGAGTCTACCGATGACCCGAGAAGGAGTGGTATCGCGACCAGATTAAGAAGGTTCCATGTGGCGCCCAGTGCCGCCATGCCCGCGAGCAAAAGGGCGAATGCAGAAATTAATGCCACCAAACTGATGATCACCTCCGCAATCCTGCGAAAGGCGAGCCAAAGGGCGATAATCAGGACGACCGAGAGCCCAATGGTTAGGCTGATGACCCGCTGAAGAACATGGTCCCACAGGGATTCTCCGAGTCGGTTCCAGCTCGCCGATAGAACCCCTTCCGGTAGGTTGGGCAATTTACCGGAGCCAGACATCGGTGTAACGAGCCCTAAAGCCAACCAGGAACCATCGGAGTCCGTCGCAGAGCAACGGTCTCGAATCCACTGTGCGGTTGGGTTGCTGGGCCAGAGCGGAATCCCTGCCGGGTCTTTGCGCCATTGCTCCCACCTCTTGCCTACTTCCTCGATTAGGATCGTAGAATTGGTGGTGAATCCCGCATGCAACACCGCTGCTTTGATGAGCCCCAATTTCTCCGATAACGCGGCTGTTTTGGGCAGGTTTTGCGCAGCATTGGAGGCCATCGGCCAAAATGCGGTAGGAATCTGAAACTCGCTCAGTTTTCCAGCGTCTCGCGCCTGGGTGAGAATTGCCTCTGTAGAGATTAATAGCCTGCCCACGGCTTCCGGGTTTTTCCCGCGAACAATGAGCCAAATTGTGTCGTTGGTTCTCCCTAGCGCAGCTTGGAGACGATCCATCGACTCATATGCGGGGCTGTTGTTCGGTCTCAACGGGTCGGAACTCGCGGTTGCTTTCGGTAAACCACGGAGACCCAGAGTTAGGGCGATGGCTGAAAGAGCAATGGCGGTAGGGAGCCACCAGCGTTTAGGGCGGCCTGAATTGGTAACGAGAAGTTTGGGCTCAACCGATGCTTCGCTCGGCATCTGTTTCAGGGCGATCGGAAGAAAGCCGAAGACCATGACCGCGGCACCCACCATCAAGCCAATAGCCGTCAGGAGGCCTAACTGGGAGAGACCTGGTAATCCAGTGAGTCCCAAAACCGAGAAAGTCCCAGCGGTAGTGACCGCAGACCAACCAATCCCGGGAGCAATGCGCCGGCGCAACTCGTTGACGTTGAGGTTCGGATGAACCCGAGCTTCCTGGTAAGCCACCAAGCCATAGTCCACAACCAACCCAATGAGGACTGCAGCAAAGCCAGTGCTGATCACATTGAGAGTCCCAAGGAAAAGTCCTCCCAATGCGATTGTGACCACCAAGGTCACTGCCAAGGATCCTACCAGACAGACCAGTGGGCGCAGCGATCGATGGGCAATCCAGAAGAGGAAGGCGATAACAACAACTGTGAGAAGAACCGAGTTCCGGAGATCTCGTTCCATACCGATTGCAATCTCTGAGAGGAAAACGGGTCCACCGGTCATCCCAATTCGAATATCCAAACTTTCAGAGGCAATCGTTTGGGCCACCTCCTGACGCACACGTTCCACCCAAAGCGCGGCGGTTTTGTAGTCCATCTTCGGATTGGACGGTTGGAGCGAAACGACGCGGAACCGCCCCTCGTCACCGCTGAAGAGTCCTGCGCCGTCGTCCTTACCGATGGCCGACCCTGCTGAACCGGGAAGTTGCGCCAACCCCAGGGGATCGTAAGCGGCCATGGCCAGAGTCTTTGGATCCAATGAGGTGGTCAGGTCATTAACAGCCGACTCCAGTTGAACCTCCGGTTGACCTAACCGGTCCAGAAGGCTGCTAAGGGCGGCCGGATCTTGTTGCAACCACAACCAAGCGAGGTTTTCGACGGCATCTCCCGTGTTCTCCAACCAGGGCGATTGCCAATGCACTGAACGCGCAATCTCAGGCATCGATCGTAGCCTATTGGCAACTCTTTCAGCCGCTTTGGCTGCATCTCCAGCCTCAGCGCCAGAAAGCGTGATCAAAGTCTCAGCACCGGTTGCAAACCTTTGTTGGTGCAATTTCAACGCACCAACAGCGGGTAACTCTGCTGGAAGCAAATTCAGGACATCTGCATCAAATTTCAGTCGAAAAAGTCCCCAAGCCACTACGGCGATACCGACCCAAATCAAGAGGCGTCGGCTCAAGGGACTACCTCCAATTTTTCTCCGGTGATGGGATTCGAAATCTGCCAACCCGTAGCGGTAGTTTCGAGGAGCCAAGGCTTCGAAGCCGTCTGGATGCCCTTGATATCAGTCAGCAGGAACCAAGGCACCTGCCGAGGAGGTAGCCCCCGTCCGCCGTATGCTCCGCGCTTCAGCGGTGATGCCAGTGTCCAACGGTTTGTCACGGTGCGGGCCGAAACCATGGGGAGTCCTTGTTTGCTGAAGAGCACGAGCCGACCATTAGTGGCGTGATTGGCTATCGTCACTTCACCGGTGAGTTCTGGTGCTCCAAGGCGCGGCGTCCAAACTGCCTCCATCCGTTGAACTGCCCAGCCGGGTTGGGCCAAGTCTACCGCCGGTAACATCGCTGTGGAGCAACCCCATCCCATGAGGGAAAAAATGAGGGGCACAGCAAACTTCCAATCGCGTTGACTGCCTGACTGTGGGCTCAGGCAAGTCATGGTGAACGAGCGAACGATATCCTCGGCACCAAAGGGAAATGTGCCTGAAGCCGCACCAATCGAAAGAACAGCCACATTCGCCAACGCAAACGCCAGCCTCCCTCCAATTCTCCAGCCAGAATGGCATTCACGGCGGCGGCCAGGTCCCATTTGGCTCGGGGCTCCAAAAACAGTTCCATGAACGGAGTGGTGTAGAAACTCTCAACCATCTCCGAATAGATCTTCAGCGCTGCCCGTACTCTGCGCTCAAAAAAGACAAATTCATTGTCTCCATTGTTGCCGTTTTTGAGGGCTGTCCCGACCGCTTTGGCCCCCAATTTACCGGAGAACATCGCAAGGAAAACGCCGCTGGAAAAGATGGGGTCGATAAATCCGGCGGCATCTCCCACTCGCAGTACCCGGTTGGACCATAATGTCCGGTTCCTGTAACTGAAGTCGGACGTCACCTGAATGGGTGAAACAGGTTGAGCCTTTTCGAGGCGTTCACGAACTGGCGGACTTTGTTGCACCCAGTGCCGAAAAACCTCTTCAGGCTTTTGCCCCGATGCGGTGAATTCATCCCGATCCATTACAAGTCCCACACTGACCTTGGATGGGGTTCCCTCAGCCCCGAGAGCCAACGGAATGAGCCAGAACCACTTGTTCTCAAGTCGAACGATTACTGTATCGCCACCTTTTTGACCAGAGTCCAAGAGGACGTTTTCGAAATGACCGAATACCGCCAGTTTTCGAAGGAATGGATTCACTTCCTTGATCCCTTCTTGGTTGCCCGTGAGATTACCGCGCCCAGTGGCATCGATGACAAATCGAGCGCGGAATTCTGAAGTAGCATCATTGCCACGAGCGACGACAGTCACGCCGGTTTTGTCAGCTGTTACCTGCTGAACCTCATGCTCCTCCCTTACTTCGACCCCGAGAGTGGATGCGTGTCTCAACAGGATTTCATCGAATCGAGACCGCTCGACCTGAAAGGCTTCAGTATGCTTCGTAAAACGGCCGTTTCGAAAAACAAACCCCGTACTCTTTGAACCATTGCCCAGGTGGAACTGAGCGCCCCGTTTGACAGGGAAGCCAGCGGCCTCTAGCTGCGGAATAACACCTAACTCTAAAAGTATTTCGTGATTGTAGGGGAGCAGTGATTCTCCGATGTGGAACCTTGGGAACCGTTCTTTTTCGAGCAAAAGCACCCGATGGCCAGCACGAGCCAAGTACGAAGACGCGCAGCTACCGGCCGGGCCTCCTCCAAGAACGATGGCATCATAATCATGACTCACTGACCCGAAAATGCCTCTGGTCTTCGCATTACAGCAAGATCAACCGGTCGTTTGCCGTCTCCGGCTAGACGGGACCTTGGAAAGCCGCCGCAAACTGTCCCAGGCGGTTTGCGTCTGTCGCTGAGGGCGGCGGCAGAGCAATGGGCTGATTCCTGGTCGCGGGGGAATTTGGCCAGAACCTCTGAAACGGTTTTCTGGATCCAGATCTTCGAATGACGGAGAAGGTAGGCGGACACCGGGAGGGAGTTTAGATCGGGCAGCCTCCTATTCGGAGAGAGCTTCCGTTTGGGAGACTCGTAACTGGGTGACTCGATGGCGGGCGTCGACGTAGATCGCTGACTTTGCTTATAGCGAATCGGATACTCAGGTCATGGTTGGCGAAACCGAGAACCGAATAATCAACGTTCGGGCGGAGAGCCGATCGAGCTGAGAATTTCCCGGGCTACGGTGGGGATGATGTCCCGTTCGGTGGCGTGGTCGGTGGTGAAAATCACCAAGATGATGCGTTTGCCGGAGGGGAGTTCCACGAGGGCGGCATCGTGGCGGGTTTGACTTGTCAGGCCACACTTGGACCACAGCTTCGTTCCGGGCTTTAGTGCGAGTCCGGTGTACCCATGGGCCTGGTCTTCGGGGTCGGTCGCCGGTGCGGTAAAATCCCGGGCCATGAGCTCTAGCATCTGGCGCGATCGGTCGGGGTTGACGCACTGTCCCAGCGCCATCTCAAGCACCAGGCGCGCCGTGGCTTCGGTGGTCAGGAAATTGCGCCGGGGCTCATAGGCGGCGATGGCCTGACTTTCCCGCCCATACGGGCCTTCGCACCAGGGCTTCTTGCTGGCGTTGATCGCGCTCGGATAACCCATGGAATGGAACCAGCGATTCACCGCGTTGCGCCGATCCCACCAGGTCTTCAGGTCCGCCTCGGGCAGTTCAGGTCCGCTGGTGGTGCCGGTGAGGAGATCGATGAGGTAGTGGGTGGGCTCATTGTACGACTCCACGATCATGTCGCGGAGGGCCCGTCGCACTTCGGGCGTGTCTTGAATTTTCCGGTCCTCCATCCAGCGATGCACGGCGGCTTGATAGAACAGCTTGATGACGCTCGCCGGGTAGACAGGTTCTGTGCCTCGGGCCGAGGCGAAGGTGGGCTTCTGGGGCTCGCTCAAATCCACGGCCGTGACGGCGAGTTGCTGGGCCTGAAGCGGCGGGTTCCAAGTGCGGGCTAAGGTCTTGGCAACGGCGTTATCCACCGAGCGCTGCAAGGCCAGGGAATGCGAGGCCGAGGTGTGGCCGGCCAGATCGGGTTCGGCGGCCATCGAAGTCATGCCCAGGCAGGCGAGAGCGATGGCGGCCATGAGGAGTTCAATCGCGTTTCTCATCGGGGCGCTCCAGAAATCGCATGACCGTATCGCCGTGTCGCATGTCTTTGCGCTCCTTCCAGGTGGCGGGGATCTCCAGGGTGTCGCGCTTGGTGTGGCCCGCCACGAACAACCCGCCGGGTGCCAAAAGTCCTGGCAACACGATGTCATCGAGCAGCAATTGGGCGAGGGAGGTCGATCGACGGCCGACGTTCTTCTCGCCATAGGGAGGGTCGGCGATGATGAGGTCAAATTGACGTCCGCTCTGAGCCAGTTGGGGAAACACCAAAAACACATCCTGGACGCGCAGAGTTACCGCAGTGACGGGTAATCCTGAGGCGGCGAGATTTTGGCGGAAGAACCGGGCATGTTTCTCAGACTTCTCGATGCTGACCATTTCTCGAGCGCCGCGACTCAGGCATTCCAGACCCAGGGCTCCGCTGCCGGCGAACAAGTCCAAGACCCGGGCCCCATCTAAGAAGGCTCCCAGGCTGTTGAAGACTGCCAGTTTGACCTTGTCGGGCGTGGGGCGGACTCCGAGTCCTTCTGGAACCTTCAACAGTCGGCCTGCAGCCAGTCCTCCGATAATGCGCACGGCCTGAGAGTGGGCCTCAGCGCCTCGCCGGCAAGCATCGGTTGAAAGCGCACGGTTGACTCCCTGTGAGATGGGGTAACATTTCAGCTCATGAATAGGTCCCTTATCACTGGCCTGATCCGCGTCGTCGCTCTGGCCGCAACCACCTTCACTATGATCGCATCCACTCCTCTCCAAGAGGTCAAACTTAAGGACATCGACGGCAAGGATACCTCCCTCAAAGCCTACTCCGGTAAGGTGCTGTTGGTGGTCAACGTTGCCTCGCAATGTGGTCTGACCCCGCAGTACAAGCAGTTGGAATCGCTGTATAAGAAGTACCACGGCCAAGGGCTCGAGGTGCTCGGATTTCCGTGCAATCAGTTCGGAGCTCAGGAGCCGGGCACGGCCGATGAGATTAAGAGCTTCTGCTCGACCAAGTACTCGGTGAGCTTCCCGCTCTTCGCCAAACTGAACGTCAATCCGCCGGAGCAGCACCCCTTGTACTCGGTGCTCACGGGTAAAGAGTCAGCGTTCCCGGGACCGATCGAGTGGAACTTTGGTAAGTTCCTCGTGGGTCGTGATGGCAAGGTGCTGCATCGCTTCAGCCCTCGCACTCAGCCCGATGCCACCGAGGTGGTCGCAGCCATCGAGGCGGCATTGAAGGCGAAGTGATTCGTCCTCTGCGGGTTCGGAGACCGGGGTTCGGTTCATCCCTTCTTTCCCGCAGGCCAAAGCCGTTCTAAACGAAAAAGCCCGCCGTGAGGCGGGCTTTTGAATTCTTAGGGTACTCTTCGGCTCAGTTCCGGGGCAGGGCGACCACACCGGTGCGGGTGAGGTCGAGAATTCCGAAATCCTTCACCAACAGCAGGAACTGGTTGATCTTGGTTTCGGCCCCGGTGATCTCGATGACGATATTGTCGGGTTGCACATTGACCACCTTGGCGCGGAAGAGTTCAGCCAGTTGGCAGATCTCAGCACGGTTCTGGCCATTGGCCGACACGCGGACGAGGACCAGTTCGCGGTCGATGTAGTCCGTCTTGCTGTAGTTTACGATCTTGACCGAATCGATGAGCTTCTCGAGCTGCTTGCAGATTTGCTCGACCGTGGCGTCATCCCCGCGGGTGACGATGGTCATCCGGCTGAGGGTGGCATCATGGGTTGGGGCGACATTCAGCGAGTCGATGTTGTAGCCGCGGCCGCTGAATAGGCCGGAGACGCGGGTCAGGACGCCGAACTTATTTTCGACGAGCACGGAGATGGTGTGGCGCATGGGATTTTCGCTTTTCACGGTATCGGTATTTCGGTTCGTGGAGGCTGGCCTGGACGCACCGTCTCTGGAAACGGGCCCCGCACAGAACCGAAGCCCGCGATCCTTTGCCGGAGACGCGGGCGACCTGGATTCCAAACAGTCGGCCAGTCCGCGTCAGCCCCGGAGGGTTACACGTACGGCTACCTGTTCACGCTTCGAAATCACGGAGCGACG
>CAINWP010000183.1 GCA_903854475.1 uncultured Verrucomicrobiota bacterium | reverse complement strand
GGTGGTAGGCGTTGATGTGGATCAGCGATGCGTAGAGTCCCACGGCCCGCTCGAACAGGGCGATGAGCATTCCCACGGTGAACGCCGAAGCGTCCGGGACGGTGAGGGTCAGACTTGCACGGCCCGACTCGTAGAGGGCAGATCGCGTGCCCAGAAAAAACCCGCTCAGGAAGTCACCGCTGGTGGCGCCCGACTCCACCTCGAGGCTGGCCCCGTCTCGGTCCTTCAGAACTTCGATAAACACGGCGAAGAAGTTGGCCACGCCATCCCGCAATTGCTGCACATAGGCATGCTGGTCGGTCGACCCTTTGTTTCCGTACACAGCCAGTCCTTGGTGGACCACCTTTCCATCCAGGTCCAGTTCCTTGCCCAACGATTCCATGACGAGTTGCTGGAGGTACTTGGAGAAGAGTTCGAAGCGGTCTTTGTAGGGCAGCACCACCATGTCTTTGGTGCCGCGGCCTTCTCCAAGAAAATACCACATCAACGCGAGTTGCGCGGCCGGATTGTCACGAACGACCGGATTGCGGGTGGCTTCGTCGCAGGCCTTGGCTCCTGCGAGAAGTCCCTGAATATCTAAGCCCTGCAACGCGGCAGGCAACAGTCCTACCGCGCTCAATTCGCTGGTGCGTCCACCCACCCAGTCCCACATCGGGAAGGTTTGGATCCAACCATCGGCGATGGCTGTCTTGTGCAGGGCGCTGCCTTCTCCCGTGATGGCCACTGCATGCGCCGCAAAGCGCAGACCCGCCCGCTCGTAAGCAGCACGGGCCTCGACCATTCCGTTGCGGGTTTCCGGGGTGCCACCGGACTTGGAGATGACCAGAGCCAAGGTTTGCCCCAGCTTGCCTGCTAGGGTGGCGAGGACCTGGTCCATGCCATCAGGATCGGTGTTGTCGAAAAAATAGGGGGTGAGCTTGTCGGAACGCGAATGCCCCAGGGCTTTGGCGACGAATTGGGGACCGAGTGCCGATCCTCCAATCCCGATGACCAGCACGTTCTGGAACGGACCTGAGGTCCCGCTGAGTTCCCCGCGGTGAACCTGTGCGGTGAAGGTTTGGATCGCCTCTAGGGTAGATTCGATAGCCTGGGAGAGGGCCGGCGTCGGAGCCAGCGCCGGGTTTCGCAGCCAATAATGGCCTACCATCCGCTGTTCGTCGGGGTTGGCGATGGCTCCCCGCTCCAGTTCCGCCATTGCGCTCAAGGCTTTCTGGATCGGTCTCTCCATCTTGGAGTGGAAATCATCCGGAAAGGGAACTCGGCTAATGTCCAGACCCAGCCCGATGGCGGGACAATCGAGATAATAACGTTGGAAGCGGGACCAAAGAATCGCTGGGGTTGCAATCATCGCAGCCCGGACGCTAGGAACTAGATCAGGCCTGCCAAGGAGTAAAGTGTTGCACCGGATGGAATGTCTGTCCCTCGGCCTGCGTGCCAAGTTGGCGTGACTCAACATTCACTTAACAAAGTTGGTTTTGAAGGTTATCCGTAACTCCCCCGCATGTTGCTCCGTCAGCGCCAACTCCTCAACAAGGTCCACGCACTTATCGATGCGACGTTGTTTGGTGGGGTCTTCTGGATGGCTCATTTCATCCGCTCGCTGCCTCAGTTGGATCCTGATGCGGTCATTGGTGGTTTTCATAAGTACCAGTGGCTGCTGCTGGTGGTGGTGCCGTTGACCCCTCCATTGCTCGAGTTGCAAGGGTTCTATCACCGCGCCGTTCTAGCGTCCCGGCGGCAATCCTTGGCTCAGATACTTCGCGGGTCGGCATGGATCTCATTGGCGATTATCGTTGCGATGTTTTTCACCAAGCAAGAGGTCGCGCGAGGCGTGGTCTCCTTGTTCTTGCCGATGATCGTTAGCGCGATGGTCTTTAAAGAAGAACTCATGCGTCTTTGGATCCGGTCTCGAATGGCGGGTCAGGAAGCGCGCCGACGGGTTATTTTGATTGGCGGCGACCGCGAAATGAACCGGCTCGATGAGGCGTTAAAGCAGAATGCTCGGGGCGAGATTTCCGTAGCAGCCCGCCTCGACCCCGGACAGTTCTCAGTCTCGGTGTTGACGGATTTGTTGCACTCTCATGCGGCCAATGCCGTTCTGGTGGCCCCTAAACAGTTTCTCTTCGGCCAAATCGAGAAAATTATCCAGGTCTGCGAACTGGAGGGTGTCGAAGTTTGGCTACATGCCGATTTCTTCCAGACCCGGGTGTCGCAGACCACCGTGGACGAATTGGCGGGGCATCCGGTGCTGGTTTTTCGGACGGGTCCCGACCAGACATGGCAGTCCATGGCCAAAGGGGCGATCGATTTTCTGGGCTCGCTGGCGCTCTTAGTGGCCACCTCACCGTTGTTTATGGTGGCGGCCTTGGCGGTGCGGCTGTCGTCTCCGGGACCGGTGCTCTTCAGGCAGCGGCGGGCTGGGCTTAATGGGCATCCGTTCACCATGCTGAAGTTTCGGACGATGGTAACCAACGCCGAGCAGCTCAAGCACGAGCTGGCCAAGCTCAACGAGATGAGCGGGCCGGTGTTTAAGGTCACCAATGATCCTCGAGTGACTCCCATTGGCCGGTTCTTGCGCAAGTGGTCGGTCGACGAGCTGCCGCAGCTTTGGAATGTTTTCCGCGGAGAGATGAGTCTGGTGGGCCCACGCCCGTTGCCGGTCGATGAGGTAGCACGCTTCGATGACATGGCTCATCGGCGTCGTCTGAGCGTGAAGCCGGGGCTGACCTGTCTCTGGCAAGTGAGCGGACGAAATAACGTCACCGATTTCAAGGAGTGGGTCCGCCTCGACCTTCACTACATCGACAACTGGTCCATCTGGCTCGATCTCAAAATTCTCCTGCTGACCATCCCAGCCGTCTTCTCGGGTGCTGGGGCCAAGTAAACCCTCTCTTTTTTGGTGGTTCGATGAGCCGCTACTGGAACGTTCTTGAGTGTTTGTGGGCTTGTGTGGGCGCGGTGCAGGGCCTAGCTTTCAGCACACGTGAACGAAAATCCTATGGATACTTCGATGCTGGCGTTTATTGGTGGAACCGAAATCATGTGGATCGCCATTGTGGTTTTGGTCCTCTTCGGTGCCAAGAAGGTCCCTGAACTCATGAAGGGCGTGGGCACTGGCATTCGAGAGTTCAAGAAGGCGTCCAAGGATGTCCAAGATGAGGTGCAGCGCGTCATGGACGAGCCCGAGCGCCCATCCCCGCCGCCGTCATCGTCGACCTCGTCGGTGCGTTCGCCGTCGGACACTATTTCCCACAGCCCCAAGGCCTGATCTAGGGCCGTGATGGATGGCCACTGTCCTCAATCATCCGATGTTCGGCCGTTTCCGGGGTGGAGACGAGCTCTGGTAAACACGGTGACATGAGCGGGCCTCTTTCAGTCCCAAGTTACAGTTTGTCCGGATGGCCCGATTTGAGCGCGCATGGCTGACGATCCTGATTACACCCTGACCCCCTCGCTGCCCCCAAGTTCCGATTCGTTGGATTCTGACTCGGAGTCGGAGGGTGGTGGGCCGGTGAAGACCTTTTTGGAGCACCTTGAGGATTTGCGTTGGACCCTCATCAAGTGTGCGGTGGCGGTGTTTCTGGGGTTCATCCTTTGTTTGAGCGGCAGCAATGTGGTGATCCAGTTCCTTAAGTGGCCCCTCATGGTGGCCGAGGGTATGCGGCACTCCACGGAGGGTCGGGTGGTGTACATGCTAGGAACCAACGTGCTCACTCGCATGACTCCGGAAGATAGTGGCATCCCAGGGGTGGCCACCAACCGAGATACGGTCTTCCGATTGTGGCCGAGGCAAATCGGCACAAATTTAGTCATGACAGTTCAGGAGGAAACCAATCCTCCAGCCATCGCGACACGTTCCTTCGATGTGCAACTCAAGACGCTGGGGCCGGTCACGGCGTTCAGCGTGGTGATGCAAATCGCCATGTTTGGCGGTATCACCGTCTCGATTCCCTTCGTCTTATTCTTCATTGCCCAGTTCATCTTGCCGGCGCTGCACCATCACGAGAAGTCCTTCGTGTACAAGGTGAGCGGGTGGGCGACCTTCCTTTTCCTGCTCGGGGTGGCCTTCTGTTACTTTGTTCTGCTGGTGATTTGCCTCAGCACCACGGTGAGTTTCTCCAATTGGCTGGGCTTTGCCGCCGATGAATGGAAAGCCGATGAGTACATTAGTTTTGTCTGCTGGTTCATGCTGGGAATGGGCATCGCCTTCCAGTTGCCATTGGTCCTTCTGACATTGGTCAAGATCGGCCTCCTGGACGCCGCCAAGCTCTCCAAGTTCCGCTCCTATTGGGTGGTGGCGGGGTTGGTGATCGCGGCCTTCATTACGCCGGATGGCAATCCCTTGAACATGCTCTTGCTGTTCTTGCCGCTCCATCTGCTCTATGAGATCAGCTTGGTGATTGCCTGGTGGTGGGGTCGGAAAGCGGCCAAGGCGGCGATGGCGTTGCCGGAGGATCGCGCGTGAACAATGATTTTCCATCGATTGAAGTCCGCGCTTGCACCCACCTGTTCGACCTATAACCTTCCAACACATTTTCCAACACTATGCGTTCCCTTCTCAAGTCGGTGAGTCTCCTTGTGACCGTGGCCGCGGTGCTCGTCGGATGCACCAGCGCCGAGCAGAAACTCGGCCGTGGCCTCGACAATTTGTCGGAGCCTTTTCGCCTCGGTGAACTCCAGCGCAGTTACGAGCAGGGTGCTCTCTTCGGTGGCGCACATGGCGGCAGTATGGGCGTGGTCCGCGGTGTGAATCGCACCATTGGTCGCACGGTTGTGGGTGCCGTGGAGGTCTTAAGCTTCCCGATCCCCAGCGAGCCGTACATCAAGCCGGACTACAAGGTGTATCCGGATAGCTATAAGCCGGGAGCTTTAGGTAAGTCCACCGTGACGGCCACCGACAACTCCCTCGGTTTCGAAGCGTCCGATGTGGCCCCTGTGATTCCGGGCAGCCGCTTCCGCGTCATCGACTGATGATCTAGGGTTACCCTTGGATGGGTAGCCCTCTAAAATTTCATTTTGCGCTCCTGCAGACTCTGCTGGAGCGCTTTTTTATGCCGCTGATTCGATCCTCTCCCTGCAAGGTCAACCTGCTGCTCAATATTCTGGGGCGGCGTCCGGACGGGTTTCATGACCTGGAAACTTTGTTTCATCCGGTGCCGCTTTGCGATGAGTTGACCTTTGAAACGGAATCGGAACCGGGAATCCATTTCACCTGCGACCATCCAGAATTGCCGACCGATCGGAGCAACCTTGTAGTCAGGGCTGCTGAGCAATTTTTGGTCGAGGCTCAACGGACAGGGCAGGGGGTTCGGATCCACCTAACCAAACGCATCCCCTTGGCCGCCGGGTTGGGTGGAGGCAGCTCCAATGCCGCCCAAACACTGGTCGGGATGAACGATTTGTTGGGGCGACCGATGGGAAATGACCGGTTGGATCGATTGGCAGCCACTCTCGGTTCGGATGTTAACTTCTTCCTCCAAGACCAACCGGCTAGAGCCACCGGTCGCGGAGAACAGGTCCAGCCCCTGGCGTCGTTTGAGGCACTCCGCGGTCGAGGCATGATTTTGTATCATCCGGGGTTTGGTGTTTCCACAGCCTGGGCCTATCGAGAACTGGCTCAGTATCCAGAGGCGCTGAATGGCAGACCCGGTCGGGTCGAAGCCTTGGAACGGGCCTTGAGATCGGGTGATCTCGCCGAAGCCGGGAGGCATTTTTATAACTCCTTAGAGGCTCCGGCCTTGCACAAGTATCCCGTTCTAAAGTTGTACCAGCAGTTTCTTCAGGAGCATGGGGCTTGGGCGGCGCTGATGTCGGGCAGCGGTTCCACCACGTTTGCGATGTTTCCGGACGTGGCCATGGCGCAGGCGGCGGTCGCGCCCTTTGAAGCATGTTTTGGGACGGAAGGCTGGATGCAGGTAGTCCGCCTGTAGCCCCCCTGAATCAGATTCTTTTCGATGCGGCCATTTGTTATGGCTGAGAGTTCCGAAGCAACCCGGTGGGACTAAAAGTCGGAGTGCGCCGTGCGCCCGCCCCACCGATTGCAATGGCCTTTTTCTCGCATTGAAGGGTGATTTGTGTCGAAATCCCCCTCGTTTTCAAACCCCTCCAAAAGCCTCTTATGATTCGTCTCGATGGCAAGATTGCTCTAGTGACGGGTGCCGGATCCGGCATCGGTCAGTGCATCGCAGAAACCTTTGCCCGAGCCGGTGCCCGGGTGATTGTCGCTGAACTTCGGGTAGAGGCTGGCGAAGCAACGGTACAGCGGATCCGTGAAGCCGGGGGACAAGCCGAGTCTGTGGCCCTGGATGTGACTTCAGAGTCTGACGTATTGGCTGCTGCAGCCCGACATCCGGTGGTCGATGTCCTGGTGTGCAATGCTGGCATCGGTCACGTGGGAACCCTCCTAACCACAACCGGTGCGGACTTCGATCGCGTCATGGGCGTCAATGTTCGAGGGGTGTTCAACACCATGAAAGCCTGGTTGCCGGGAATGGTTTCCCGCGGGGCCGGGTCGGTGGTCAATCTAGCCTCCACGGCCGGTCTGGAGGGGTTGGTGGACCGCTTTGCCTACAGTGTTAGCAAACACGCGGTGGTGGGCATCACCCGCTCCGCGGCCCTCGACCAGGCCCGCAGCGGTGTTCGCATTAATTGCCTGTGTCCGGGCCGGGTCGAAACACCGTTCGTCCTGGCCCGCATCGCTGAATATCCGGATCCAGCAGCGGCAGCCCGTGAAATGGCGTCGACCCAGGCCATGGGTCGCATGGGACAGCCTCAGGAAATTGCCAATGCTGCCCTGTTTCTAGCCTCTGATGCCGCTACCTTCATCACCGGCGTCGCGCTGCCGGTAGACGGCGGTTGGACCGCTGGAATGTTCCCCAAAGGCTGAGCCCCTCTTAGCGCTTCCACCCACCAGCACCGCATTCTAGTCCCTTGTCCGAGGAGCCTGTCCCTTGTCTGAAGAGCCTGTCCCTTGTCTGAAGAGCCCGTCCCTTGTCTGAAGAGCCCGTCCCTTGTCTGAAGAGCCTGTCCCT
>CAINWP010000182.1 GCA_903854475.1 uncultured Verrucomicrobiota bacterium | reverse complement strand
TCGCCGGTGAAAACCCGGCCAAGCCTCTCTCCGACGATCAGTTGGTCAACAAGCTCAAGGAGAAGAACGTCATGATCGCCCGGCGCACGGTCGCTAAATACCGGGCTGAGCTGAACGTGCTGCCCAGCCACTTGCGGCGCACGTATCAGTGAGGCCCGCATCAGTGACGCCCGCTGCCGCGGACTGACGGTGGGGAGACTTCGATTCTGAAGTCTTCTGAAGTCATTTCCCAATCCGGGCTGGATCCACGATGGCGTGGCGGATCTTCTCGCGCTTCCAAGTGTAGGTGATGTGCACCTTGCCATCTCGGGCCTGCACCACCGCTGGATAGCTCAATTCGCCAGGATTGTAGGCGAGGTCGGCCTTGCCCGGTTCCTGGGTGCTCTCGAGGTCGGCGACATGCTTCCAGGATTTACCGTCCGACGAGATGGCTAGCCCGATCACACTGCGATTTTCGGCTAATGGATTGTACACCAGCAGCGCCCGGCCATCGCGCAGGAGAACCGCGTCGATACCGCTGTTGGGGTTGGGGAGCGACGTTTTCTCGAGCGGAGTCCAGGTGCGGCCCTGATCCGTGCTCCAGTGCTCGGCGATGACCTTCTGGCGGGTGCGTACCAGACTTTGGATGCGTCGTCCGCCGTCCCAGAGCAGCACGGTGGGTTGAATCGCGCCCCATTGGTCGGCGGTATTGAGTGCGCCGGTTCGATGCCACTCGGTGAAGGGAGGTTTGGACCACTCCATGTGGAGCCGCCAGCCAGCATCCTCGGAGCTGGCTCCGCAGAGAAGGGTGCCATCAGCCAACAACACCGGTTTGTTGCGCACGGGCCCTACTTGGCCGTCGGGCAATCGGCGCGACTTGCTCCAGGTCCGGCCGCCATCCTTGGATTCTTGCACCCGGCCCCACCAGGTGTCCGGGCTCGGTCCCACCTTGTAGAAGAGCCACAGGCTGCCGCCGGGCTGCTGCCAAAGCACCGGGTTCCAGCAGGCATATTGCGGCGCGCCGGCGTCTTCGGTGCCGCGGGCGACCTCGACCGGCGCCAGCCACTGGTGCTGAGGTTTCTTCGAGAACCAAATCACCACGTCTTTGGCCCGTTCGGCGGTGCCCCCGAACCAGGCCGCCGTCATTCCTTGAGGCGTCTCCTCGATGGTCGAAGCGTGGGAGGACAGAGTGGGCGGCTTGTCGGCCAAGTATTGCAACTTGATCACCGGAGAATTCTGCGCCCCCAGGGCGCATCCGATGACGGCAAAAAGACTCAAAAACCGGCGGGGCATAGGTGAACCATGGAGGCAAATCCCCCAGGTTTCAGCCATAAAATGGATCCAACACTCAAGATCGCTGACCCACCCTGAGTGGAATCTTCTGTTTTCTACGGCGGACGGCCTGTGAATCCCGGTTCGCCTCGGGGTGAGGGCTGTTGCAGAATCACCGGCGTGGCGCTCATCGATGTTCAGGGACTGACGCGGTCGTTCCGTACCTACAAAAAGGCTCCGGGGTTCTCCGGGGCGCTCAAGGGATTGTTTCGCCGTGAATACGAGACGGTGTTTGCCGTGAAGGATGTGTCCTTCCAGGTCGAGGAGGGGGAGTTTGTGGGGTTCCTCGGGCCCAATGGAGCCGGCAAGACCACCACACTCAAGATGCTGGCAGGCTTGTTGTACCCGACTTCAGGCACCGCCTCAGTGCTGGGCTACGTGCCGTGGGAACGGGCCGATGGCTACCGTCGGCAGTTTGCCCTCCTGCTGGGCCAGAAAAATCAGCTCTGGTGGGATCTTCCGGCTCGGGATTCGCTCGAACTCAATGGGCGCATTTACGGTCTGGCCCCCGAGGCGTTCCGGCGGACGGTCGATGAAATGAGCGAATTGCTCGGGGTGCGCGACAAGCTCTCCACCGCGGTCCGCGAGCTGTCCCTGGGCGAGCGGATGAAGTGCGAATTAATCGCCGCGCTGCTTCACCAGCCGAAGGTGCTCTTCCTCGACGAACCGACCATTGGGCTCGATGTGGTCTCTCAGAAGGTGGTTCGGGAGTTCCTGCGCGAGCACAACCGGCAACGCAAAACGACCATCCTGCTCACGAGCCACTACATGGCTGATATCCAGGAGTTGTGCGACCGGGTCATTATCATCGATCGGGGTACGGTGTTCTTTGACGGGCGCTTGGCCGAGATTCTCGACCGTTTTGCGGGCTTCAAGATCATCACGGTCACTCTGGAACAGGCGTCCGGGTTCGCTTCGGTGCCTTTGGCGGAATTGGGAGAGGTGTTGGAGCAAAGCTCGGCTCTGGCCCGGCTGAAGGTGCCCCGGGAATCAGTCATCGCCACTTGCAAGGTGCTGCTGGACCGACTGCCGGTGAAGGATTTTGCCGTCGAAGAGGTCCCTATTGAGGACATCATCCGGCAGGTATTCGAGAGGCGTTGAGCCGGAACGATTCAATTGGATCGGTCGTGCTGGCTACGTCTTCTTCCGCAAGAGCGTCGTTGTTCGCTCGTTACGGGCCTTCTATCGGCCCGCGCCTCGCTCTCGCCTCGTCTTGCGAAAGAATCCGCCACGCCATCCCTTTCCTCCCAACTGAATCGTTCCGGCCTAGCCGCAACGATTCAATTGGATCGGTCGTGCTGGCTGCGCCTTCTTCCGCAAGAGCGTCGTTGTTCGCTCGATCCGGGTCTCAACCATGGGCCTTCCATCGGCCCGCGCCTCGCTCTCGCCTCGTCTTGCGAAAGAATCCGCCACGCCATCCCTGGTTCCTCCCGACTGAATCGTTCCGGCCGAGAGTCCGGGCTCAGATAAACTTCCCAAACTTGCCGTGACGCTCCTTTTCAAGCGGGTGGGGTTGTTGTCAAATGGCCTTTCACATGCAGTACAACGAACCGCCCAAGGGCATTCAAGAACTCATCCACAGCCTTGAAGAAGGTGACGGTCGGGTTTGGGTGCAGCGGTTCATCTTGCTGTTGCTGACCCTTATCGTCTTGGGGCTTTATCACATCGATGGAGTAAAGAATTTCAGCACGGTCGAGTCGATGGATCTAGCGCAGTTGGGTCGCAACCTCTCCGAGGGCCGGGGGTTCACCACCCAGTTGATTCGCCCACTCAGCATTCATCTCCAGTCGCCCCGGGCGGTGGAGCAGGGTGTTAATCCGCTTCAACTCATCACCGCGGCCCATCCCGACATCTCCCACCCACCCCTGTACCCGGTCGCATTGGGAGTGCTCTTCAAGGTGCTGCCTGACCGTTGGGTTTATGGTGTGGAGCCGGGACCCCGTCGTCGCCCGCCCGCAGAGGTGGCGGTGGGATGCCTCAATTTCATTGGTTTTTGTGGGTTGGCCTTCGTGCTGTTCCAAGTGGGTCGACGATGGTTTGAACTCTCCATCGGAGTGATGGCGGTGGTGGTGTTTCTGGGGTCCAAGCTCAACTGGGATTTCGCCTTCTCAGGCCTGCCCACGGTGTGGCTCGGGTTGCTGTGCGTGGCCGTCAGTGTGGTTGCCTTGCGCATCGGCGGAGCCGCCGACCCTGACGAAGACGGTCGCCCCCGGGTCGTGACATTTCGATATGCGGTCTGGTCGGCCCTGCTGGGAGCGTTGCTTGGGCTCGGATTCCTGATCTCGTATTCCTTCGGATTCTTGGTTTTGCCGATCGCCATCTGTGTGGGGTGGTGGGCTCCCGTTGAGGCTCGCCTGCGAACGGTGGGGTGCCTCTTGCTGGCGTTCTTGTTGCTGACAGCTCCCTGGATGACCCGCAATTACCTCCGCAGCGGATTGCCTCTGGGCATTGCCACTCTTGCACCGCTGTCCGGGACTGCGGGTTTTGTGGAGGACCGATTGGAGCGTTCCCAAAACCCGGAACTCTCGCGGGTGCGACTGACCGAGGTGTTGGCCAAGGTCCTGAGCAATTCCCAGTCAATTCTCGCCAACGACGTCCCCCGGATGTTCGGGAATTGGTTTGGGGCTTTCTTGCTGGTGGGGCTCCTGCTGCCTATGGGAGATGCGCGGATGAACCGGTTCCGCTGGTTGCTCTTGGCCTTGTTGCTGGCGCTGGTGCCGGGTCAGGCCTTGATCCAGACGCACTTGTCCACTCAGTCCCCATACCTAAACTCCGAGAATCTCCTGGCGTGGTTTGTTCCGCTGGCCGGGCTCTACGCTGCTGTGGTCTTCCGGTGGGCACTTGATACGTTCGACTTTCCCTATCCCTTGGCTCGATGGATGGCGATGGCGATACCCCTGGCCCTGTGCCTCATGCCCTTCGTGCTTTCGCTGTTGCCGCCGCGCCAACCGGTCATGGCCAATCCACCCTATTACCTGCCGGTGATTCGCCAATTGCTGGGATACCTTCCGCCAGGTGCCATGGTCTTGAGCGACATTCCGGCAGCCGTCGCCTGGTACGGTCACCTCGACTCGATGCCCCTGACCTTGCGGGCTGGACAAGATCCCAAGGAAGACTTCTACCAGATCCATGATTTCCAGCGTCCGTTCAATGCCTTGTTGCTCACCTCGCTCACCTGCGATCAGTTGTGGCATTCTAAATTGATGAACGATTCCGATGCTGTCTGGGGGCGCTTCTACATGGATTACCTGCTCCGCCAAGGAAACATTCCGTCGAATTTCCCGCTGACGTTTGTCTTCGGTGACCGGTATCCAGAAAATGGGTACCTCTTTGTGGCGGATCGCCCCTACTGGCGCGTGATCCGCAAATGATCGGGGAATTAAACCCGTGGTTGCACGCGTCACTCTCGAAATAGCCCTCCGCAAGGAGTTCGACTATTCCATCCCGGAGGAGTTCTCCGATCGGGTGGCTGTGGGGTCCCGGGTTAAGGTGCCCTTTGGGCATCGTCAAGTGCTGGGAGTGGTGACCGAATTGGTGGAGTCCTCGCCTCAGACCCAACTCAAGCCGATCTTGAATGTGCTCGGAGCCCAAACTCTGGTCACACCACAGGTGCTGGAGTTGGCCCGTTGGATCGCTTCTTACTATTGCTGCGCCGTCGAGACAGCCCTCAAGAGCGTTTTGCCGGAGGCCGTCCGGAAGGAGGAGGCCGGTTGGCGTGAACGTCTCCATGTGCACGCGCTGACGGTCGTGGGCGAAATGCCTAAGCTCACACCGAGACAGGAGACGATCTGGCGCATCATCGACGAATGGCGGGAGTTGCCGCTGCAAGAGTTGCTCCGGCTCGGTGAGACGACGGCCGAAACGGTGCGCAAACTCGAAGACAAGGGGTTGGTGTGCATCGCCCCGAAGATCGATGAGCGGGATCCGTATGCGCGGGAACTCATCGTTCCGACCACGCCATTGACCCTCAATGACGAGCAAGTGGTGGCCTTTCAGGCGTTGGTGAAGGCTCATGACGGGCTCTTGCGGGGCGAGCCGGCCAAGCCGTTCTTACTTTTTGGTGTCACGGGCTCAGGCAAGACCGAGGTCTACTTGCAGGCCATTCAACATGCGTTGGCGCAGGGACGCGGGGCCATTGTGCTGGTGCCCGAAATCTCACTGACCCCACAGACGGTGGAGCGCTTCAAGGCCCGCTTTTCGTCGGGCCCCCATCGGACCCTCGTGGCCGTGCTGCATTCGCATCTTTCAGCCGGGGAACGTCATGACGAGTGGCACAAGATCCGGCAGGGGCGCGCTCGGATTGTCATCGGGGCCCGTTCGGCGGTGTTTGCTCCGGTGCACCCGCTGGGGTTGATCATTGTCGACGAGGAACACGAGCATTCCTACAAGCAGGAAGAAACGCCCCGCTACCATGCCCGAGATGTGGCGGTGGTGCGCGCTCAGCGTGAGGGGGCGTTGGTGTTGTTGGGATCGGCCACACCCTCGATGGAGAGTTTCCACAATGCACGCCGCGGAAAATACACCCTTATCGAGATGGCCAAGCGGGTGGACGACAAGCGACTGCCGGTGGTGCGCGTGGTCGATTTGCGCGAAGAATCCCGCAAGTCCAAGAGCGGGGCTCCTCCGGTGTTCACCCAACGCCTTCGGGAGGCCATCACCCAACGTCTGGAGCGCCGCGAGCAGACCATGCTGTTCCTCAATCGGCGGGGTTTTTCGACGTCGCTGCAATGCCCCCAGTGCGGTCATGTGGCCGGATGCCCCAATTGTTCGGTTTCGCTGACCTATCACCGGGCTTCCCGACGGTTGCTCTGCCATATCTGTGGCCATGAAGAACCGGTTCCGGAACATTGCCCGGCCCCGGGTTGTGGTAATCCGGCCATCCGGTTTGCGGGCATCGGCACCGAGCGCGTTGAGGATGCGCTGCGTAAGGGGTTCCCGCATGCTCGGATCGAACGCATGGACTCGGATACCCTGAAGCGGAAGGAGGATTATCGGCGCATTCTCACCGATTTCCGGGTTGGCAAAATTGATATCTTGGTGGGCACCCAGATGATCGCTAAGGGACTGCATTTCCCGAATGTCACGTTGGTGGGCATCGTTCATGCCGACCTAAGTCTGCATCAGGCGGATTTCCGCGCGGGTGAGCGCACCTTCCAGTTGCTCACCCAGGTGAGTGGCCGGGCCGGAAGAGGCGATGTCGAGGGCGAGGTGTTCGTCCAGAGTTTCACTCCGTTCCACCCGGCCATCCAGTATGCCCGCCGGCATGATTACCTCGGATTCTACGAGCAAGAGGTCGAGTTTCGGGAGCAGTTGCGGTACCCGCCGGTCGCTCGGGTAGCCCTGTTGACGTTGAAGGGACGCAACGAAGACAAGGTGAAGCTCTTTGCGGAACACCTGCGCAAGGCCCTCGACGCGGGCTTCAAGGATTGGAAGGACTTGATTCTGGCCGGACCGGCCCCGGCTCCGCTGTTGAAGGCCGAGAGTTTCTTTCGGCACCAGATCATGTTGCGGACCTCGGCGATGAGTCGTTTGTCCCTCGAGTTGGGGAAAATCGAACAGACCTTCGCATTGCCCGCCGACCTGACCCTGATCATCGACATTGATCCGGTGAATTTGGGATGACCGGCGGGGATCTCTCGGGAACGCCGGGGGGTGGGTGGATGGGTGGTGGATGTTTTTGCCGAGGAGGTTGGCCTCTCCCGTTCGGCAATCGGTGCCGGTGGGAGACTAAAACTCCGTAAAAGCCCCGTTTTCAGGCCAGAAATAGCTTCGGCACACCCGCTGCTTGGAGGAGTGACGCGTGGGCTCCACCAATTCCATTTCTTCGATTCTTCCGCAGGGTTCTCTGACCAATGCATTGGCAGCGCCCGATTTGAGCAGCGCAGCCGGATCGCTGGCACGCATGCTTGGAGCACTGGCACTGGTGTTCGCCGTGCTGATCGGCGCGCTCTGGATTTACCGGCACTGGCAGCGGCTCTTGCTGCAGCGGACACCTGTCAGCGGTCTGAGGGTGGTCGATGTGAAGAGCCTGGGACAGCGCTTGTCGGTGTATGTGGTGGCTTACCGGCATCAACAATTTCTCATCGGGGGCTCTCCGAACGGATTATCGCTGTTGTCGCCGTTGGATGCCGATCCATCTGTATTGGGCGTCCCTTCTTCGTCGGATCCGGGCCCTCCGGCTGCAAACCTGTCTGTGAATCCAGCCCCCAAAGGCTCGTTCCGGAGTATCCTCGAGAAGACGCTGTCGCCTTCGGCATGAACTCATCTACTCAGGCATGCCGAAGCCTCGGCTCCGTCCGGAGGATGGGGTGGGGAATCACCGGGTTTCTCTTCGGAGTTGTGCTGCTCTTGTTGGCGCCGCTGGCGGCCGTAGCGCAAGCCACGGCCACGACAGGCACTTCGGTGGCGGGCTTGCCTCCGTTGACCTTGAACATCGGCATGGACGGAATTGGGCAACCGAAGGATGTGGATGTCGCCATTCAGGTCCTCTTTGCCGTCACCTTGCTGTCGATGGCGCCGTCCATCGTGCTGCTCATGACCTGCTTCAGCCGCATCGTCATCGTGCTTTCCTTCGTCCGCAACGCCTTGACCCTTCAGGGTGCTCCGGCCAACCAGGTGATCATCGGGTTGTCGCTCTTTCTCACCTATTTCGTCATGGAACCGGTGTGGTCCAAGGTTCAGACCAACGCCATCCAGCCCTACATGGAGAAGAAAATCACCTCGGCTCAGGCCATGGAGGAAGCGTCGAAGCCCATCCGGTCCTTCATGCTGCGACAAACACGCACCAAGGATGTCGAGTTGTTCGTTCAATTGGCCAAGATCGCGCCGATTGCACCCGAAGCCATACCGCTGCGCGCGGTCATTCCGGCCTTCATCATCAGCGAGCTTCGGACGGCCTTCCAAATGGGCTTCCTAATCTTTGTGCCCTTCATCCTCATCGACATCGTGGTGGCTACCGTCCTGATGAGCATGGGCATGATGATGATGCCGCCCGCGACCATTGCCTTGCCGCTGAAGATCCTGCTCTTCGTCTTGGTGGACGGATGGTCCCTCATCGTCCGTTCGTTGCTGATGAGTTTCGGAATTTAAACGCTCGTCATCATTTTCTCTGTCTCCATTTCCTTTTCCGACCCGATCCATGAACCCTGAAACCGCTGTCGAACTCATCAAGTCGTTGATCCTCAACGCCGTGACGCTGGCCTCGCCAATCTTGATGACGGCCCTGGTCATCGGCCTCGGTGTGAGCGTCTTTCAAGCGGTTACGTCGATCCAAGAGCAGACCTTGTCCTTTGTTCCCAAGGCCTTGGCGGTGCTCTCGCTGATCGTGGTGATGCTTCCCTGGATGGTCCGAACCATGATCGAGTTCACCCGCTCGGTCATTGAGCAGATGCCACAGATGGTCGGTTGAGCCATGACGGCGACCCAATCCATTGCGGTCTGGGTGTTGGTGATGGTGAGGGCGAGTGGTCTCATCCTCACGATGCCGGTTTTCTCCGGAAACCAGGTGCCACGCTCCCTTAAGGTTGCCTTGGGAGTGATGCTGGCCACCTTGGCCACGCCGATGTTGCCGGCGATAGAGTTGAAGGTCGATTCGCTGTGGTGGCTCATCCAGGTGATTTTTGTGGAGATCACCGCCGGAGTCGTATTGGGCTTTGTTTGTCGTTTCACGTTTTTTGCCCTGGATGTCACGGGCACCCTCATCGCCAACGATCTGGGACTCACCATGTCCACCATCCTGAACCCGGGATCCAATGCCGCTGCGCCCATTACTTCGACGCTGCTGTACTGGCTCGGGGCGGTGACGTTCTTCGGATTAGACATCCATCACTGGGTGTTGGTGTTTTTTATCCGGACCTATTCAGTACTTCCCATGGGGGCGGCCCATGGCAGCGAGGACCTGATGCGCAATATCATCGTCCACACAGGGTGGATCCTCTCGGCGGGGATTCAGGTGGCGGCTCCCATCATGGCCGTGGCCTTCTTGGTCACCTGGGTGTTCTCGATGCTCGGACGGGCAGTGCCCCAGATGAACGTGTTTTCGGAAAGCATGCCGGTTCGGGTTCTGTCCGGGCTGTTCGTCTTTGCGATGAGCATGCGTTTCATTGGCGATTACACGGCCAATTTTCTGCGACGGATTCCGGACGATTTCGTCCGCGTCGCCCAAATTTTAGGAAACACGCCTCCGAACCCCTGAACGCACATGTCCGAAGAGAGTGGCGACAAGACAGAGCAACCGACAGAACGGCGCTTGACTGATGCCTTGGGTAAGGGCCAGTTCGCTAAGTCCCAGGAGATTCAGACCGCGTTCGTGCTCATGGCCGGAGTGTGGGCGCTTCAGTCCTATGGTGGGGCGTTACTCAAGGATATGACCGGAGTGTTCCATTCGGTTTTTTTCCATCTTCATGACACGACGATCGACGTCAGCAGCCTCCAAGATAAGGCGTCGAACTCGGCTTTCACGTTGGTTAGTTGCGTGGCGCCTCCGGTGATTGCCACGGGGGTTGCAGGGTTGGCAGCAGGCCTAGTGCAAAGCCGCTTCCGGATGTTGAGCGACCCCATAAGCTTCAATTGGGAGCGCGTGAATCCCATGGCGGGATTTAAACGGATCTTTTCCTTTCAGGCGTTATTTCCGACTGCGGTGAGTCTAGTGAAACTCGGTGCGATTAGCTGGTTTTCTTGGAATCAGGTGCGCTCGGTGCTCGACGATCCGATTTTCAACGCGCCGGTGGACGTTTCCCGGGTAGGAACATTTCTTTCCGAGACCACGATCCGCATCGGCAGTCGGGTGCTCTTGTCGCTAATCCTGATAGCAGCCATCGACTACGCCTATCAGCTCTGGAAGACGCAGCGCGACATGATGATGACCAAGCAGGAGGTCAAGGACGAGGGCAAGCAAAGCGAGGGAAACCCCCATGTGAAGGGGGAGATGCGCAAACGCCGGATGCGCCGCAAATCCTTCAAGGCACAGTTGGAAGATCTTCCGAATGCCGACGTGGTCATCGCCAATCCGACACACATCGCGGTGGCACTGCGCTATGATCGGGACACGATGGCTGCACCTCGGATCATCGCCATGGCCAAAGATTTCAATGCATTGCGAATCCGTGAGATGGCCGAAAAGCTGCAAATTCCGGTGATGGAGAATAAGCCGCTGGCGCGAATGCTCTTTAAGTACGGCAAGGTGGAGGGCGATATTCCTCTCCAGTTGTACACCGCGGTGGCGGAGATACTGGCCTATGTGTATCGGGTGAATCGGTTTCGCTATTATTCGCGGGCGCAGACTCAAGGGGGCAGCGCTTCCCAGAGTTCCCGTTAGAGACGCACACACGCAGTTCGCTGAGATGCCAACCGCCGCGTTCAGGATTGCTCACGGCCATTTCTCTGGGGCAGGTTTCGTCGATGACTCCTGGGTTGAATCGCCTCTTGGGCACTTTTTTTCTGACTGCTGCCATCGCCCTCTCGGCTGCGCCGCCGCAAGCAGAGCCCGGGCGTCAAACGGCGCAGGAGTTTCGCCGCGAGATTCGCACCGAGCATCATCTAAACTACTTGCTGTATGTGCCGAAGGCAGCGGCGGCGGAGCCGTCCAAGCGCTGGCCGCTGGTGCTTTTCTTGCATGGAGCCGGAGAGCGCGGGACCAATCTCAATGCCGTTGCGGTGCATGGGCCGCCCAAACTGGTGGCCGCCGGTCGGGAGTTTCCCTTCATTCTCGCATCGCCGCAGTGCCCGTCGGGTCAGGTTTGGAATCCCACCACGCTCCTAGCGCTGCTGGATGAACTGCAGGCGAGCCTTCCGGTGGATGGTCGCCGTGTCTATGTCACTGGCCTGAGCATGGGTGGCTACGGCACGTGGGAGTTGGCAGTGAAGCATCCGGAGCGCTTCGCGGCCGTGGCTCCGATTTGCGGGGGCGGAGAACGCATTCGCACGTTACTTCCGTCGCAACGCGAGGCCCTCAAGACGCTGGGTGTCTGGGCCTTCCACGGTGGGAAGGACTCGACGGTGGTGCCCTCTGAGAGCGAGCGGATGGTGGAGGCATTCAAGAAGGCGGGGAATGAGTCGGTGAAGCACACCGTCTACCCCGAGGCTGGGCACGATTCCTGGACTCAGGCCTACAACGATCCCGCGTTCTTCGACTGGTTGTTGCAGCATTCGCGCTGACTCCAAGCCAGAACAATCCCACTCTGACATGATCCGAACGACCCGCGCAGCCATTGCTTCAGGCCAAGGACACTTCGCCATCGAATCCATCGAGGTGGCTTCGCCTCAGGGTGATGAGGTGCTCGTTGAGATCCGGGCTTCCGGCCTCTGCCATACAGACCATGCCTCCTTGGACTGGAAACGTCCGCTGGTGATGGGTCATGAGGGAGCGGGTGTGGTCCTCGAGGTTGGGCCGGAGGTCACCGGTGTCTGTCCCGGAGATCGGGTGGTGCTCAATTGGGTCATTCCCTGCGGCACCTGTACGGCCTGCCATCGTGGGGCTGCGGTTCATTGCCACAGCAGCCGGCCGGCCCATGTGATGGAACCCTCTGCGGCCCATGCCCATGCCGAGGGGACCCTGCTTCGGGGGGTGCCTGTGGACCGATCCTTCAATCTCGGCACCTTGTGCGGGTTGGCCCTGGTGCGTCAGGCGGCGGTCACCCGACTTGAGACCCGTGTCTCATTTGAATCGGCCTGCATCGTTGGATGCGGGGTGATGACGGGCTTCGGCTCGGCGGTGAATGTCGCACGCGTCGCTCCAGGCAGTATCGTAGCAGTGATTGGTTGCGGGGGAGTGGGGCTTAACGTGATTCAGGGTGCGCGCATTGCCGGGGCCTCCCGGATCATTGCCCTAGACCTCCAAGCGGCCTCGCTCGAGCGGGCACTGCGCTTTGGGGCTACTGAAGTAATTCAGGTGGATCTTGCAGACCGGGAGTTGGAGGCAGCCGCGGTCGAAGTGCGCCGTCGGTGCGGCGGGAGCGGGGCCGATTATGCGTTCGAGGCGACTTCAGTCCCCAGGCTAGCATTTGCGCCGCTCAAGCTCATTCGTGATGGCGGTATGGCCTTACAAGTGAGTGGCATCAATGATCCGGTCACCGTGCCCATGCCTCTTTTCATGTGGGACAAGACCTATGTGACTCCGCTCTACGGTGGCTGCCTGCCGAGCCGGGATTTCCCTCGCATCTTCGACTTGCACGCCTCCGGGCTGTTGATGCTCGACGAATTGGTTACCCGTACCTACCGACTCGAAGAGTTGGCCGAAGCCTTTGACGACCTCTTGGCCGGGCGGTTGGCCAAGGGCGTGATCACCTTCGGAAATTGAGCCAGCACGGAGAGGCTCCTCAGGAATCTTGGAGGATCTCGCGAATCACCTTGCCGTGAACATCGGTGAGCCGGAAATCTCGCCCCTGAAATCGGTATGTCAGCCGCTCATGATGGATACCCATTTGATGCAGCAGGGTGGCCTGAAAATCATGCACGTGAACTGGGTTGTGCACGGCATTCATGCCGAGGTCATCGGTCTCACCGTATGAAATTCCCGAACGCACACCGCCACCGGCCATCCACGAGGTGAAGGCGTAGGGATGGTGGTCACGGCCCCAGCGCTTGCGGTCATCGAGGTTGCCCTGGATGAACGGCGTTCGGCCAAATTCCCCGCCCCACACCACCACGGTTTCGTCGAGCAGCCCCCGTTGTTTGAGATCGATGACCAGTCCGGCGGAGGGCTGGTCGGTGTCGCGGCATTGGGTGTAGAGTTCAGTGGTCAGGCTGTTGTGCTGATCCCAACCGGCGTGCATCACTTGCACGCAGCGCACCCCCCGCTCAATCAACCGCCGGGCCATGAGGCAATTGTAGGCAAAGGTGCCAGGCTCTCGGACGCTGGGGCCGTAGAGGGCTAAGACCGACTCCGGTTCCTTCGACAAGTCGGCCAGTTCCGGCACGCTGGTCTGCATGCGGAAGGCCATTTCGTACTGAGCGATGCGCGTGGCAATCTCTGGGTCGCCATGCGCTTCAAACTTGAGTTGGTTCAATGCACCGAGGTCATCGAGCATGGAACGTCGGGTGGCTGAGGGCAGTCCGGCCGGATTGCTCAGGTAGAGCACGGGCTCGTTGCCGCCCCGAAATTTTACCCCCTGATAGCGGGAGGGCAGAAATCCGGACCCCCAGTAGAAATCGTAGAATATTTGACCACAGCTGGTCCCCTTGCTCACCGAGGTCATTACAGCGAAGGCCGGCAAATTGTCGGTCTCGCTGCCCAGGCCATAAGTCAACCAGGCTCCTAGGGTGGGACGTCCGGGAATTTGGGCGCCGCTGAGCATTAGTGAAATGGCCGGAGCATGGTTCACGGCGTCGGTGTGCATGCTTTTGACGAAACACAGTTCGTCGGCGACACGGCCTGTGTGGGGCAGAAAATCACTCACCCAGGCCCCGCTTTGACCGTGCTGGCGGAAGGGTTCTACTGGCGCGAGCATGAGTTTGCCATCGGCCTTGCCCGTCATGGTGCTGAAGCGTTTGCCGCCGATGTAGGAATCGGGCAGCGGCTTTCCGTGGCGTTTTAGTAGCTCCGGTTTGTAGTCGAAGAGATCGACATGGGTGGGCGCGCCATTCTGAAACAGATAAATAGCGTGCTTGGCACGGGCCGGATGGTGAGGGCGAACCTGCAGGGGTGGCGTTGGAGCAGGGGGTGCCGCCGCAGCCCGGCCTGAGCCGAGCAGTTGGCTCAGAGCGGCCAGGCCCAAGCCCGTGCCTGAGCGGCCCAGGAATTGGCGTCGGGTTTCTCGAAGGAGGAAATCGTGGGCGGTACTCAATGGGTTCATTCCTTGGTCAGGGCTTCATCGAGGTTGAGCACCGTGCTGGTGGTGACCGTCCAAGCGGCCAGTTCCACAGGGTTCAGGCTGGCGGGGGTGGGGTGTTCGCCGGTGCGGATCCACTGGCTCGCCAGTTCGGGTTGGTGCGCGTAGGTGGCTCGGTGGCGCTGGAGACCCTCGAGCAGGATCTGGCTTTCGGCAGGGCGGGGGTGTCGCCCGAGGATTTTCTGGAAGATCTGCACCAGACGTTCGGAGTCGCGGGACTCGCTCGCCAAGACTTGCTGAGCCAAGACGCGGGCCGCTTCTACATACCCGGTGTCGTTCAGCGTGAGCAAGGCATGCAGGGGGACGTTGGTCCGGGGCGTCTTGACCGTGCAAGTTTGACGGTTGGCCACATCGAAGAAGAGCGTCGGACCGATGATGCGCCTCCAGAACACATACAAGCTGCGGCGGTAGAGCGCTTCACCGTGGTCTTGCGTGTAGCGTTTGTTACCGAAGGTGGTTTCCTCCCACACGCCCGCGGGTTGGTAAGGGTTGACCGCCGTGCCGCCGAGCCGTTCGGTGAGCAGGCCTGCGGAAGCCAGAGCCAAGTCCCGGATCATCGGTGAGGACATTCGGAATCGAGGCCCCCGGCTGAGCCTGCGATTTTCCGGATCCCGCTCCCGGTTTTCCGGCGAGCTTTGCGACGATTGCCGGTAGGTGTCGCTCATCACGATGGAGCGGACGAGGGCTTTTACATCCCAGCCCGATTCCACAAATTCGATGGCCAGCCAGTCGAGCAGTTCGGGATGTGAAGGCCGTTCGCCTTGGAGGCCGAAGTCTTCGGAAGTCTTCACCAGGCCAACGCCGAAGAACTGCTGCCACAATCGGTTGACCGTCACCCGGGCGGGCAGGGGATTGGTGGGTGAGACGAGCCACTGGGCCAGTTCGAGACGGTCGGGCCGAGTCACACGGTGCCCGGGCGTCAGGTGTCCCGGCAGAGATGCGAGCACTTCAGGTCCCCGGTTTTCGTAGCTGCCACGAACCAGTTGATGAGTAGTGCGGGGCTTGGGCAGGTCTTCCATGACCATCACCTGGGGGATCTGGTTCTGGACAGTATCCCAGTGGATTCGCGAAGCCCGTTGGCGCTCCAAGACTGCGACATACTCCGGGTCAAAATCGCGCCAGAGATCGGTCATTTTCTGGAGTCGGCCGGCGTCCCGATTGGCTGCGGGCACTTTGAGGTGTTCGCGATGGGCGGCCGAAAAATCTTGGGCCAGCGCGGTTTGGTCCAGTGATTGGCCCGCCTCGGGGTGGAATCGCTTTTGCTCCAAGACCTCCGTGTCGCGGATGAAGTGAGACAGCCCCCTTTGAGCGTCGTCCACGCGGGTTCTCAATTCACGATTGAGGACGGGCAATAAGGGCGGTGTCCGGGGGTTGCCTCCGCTCCCATCGACGGAGGTCTGGTTGAAGAAGGACAGGAGGCCGAAGTAGTCCCTCTGGGTGTAGGGATCGAACTTGTGGTCGTGGCAGCGCGTGCAGTTGAAGGTGGCTCCTAGCCAGACCGTGGCCACCGTTTCTGTTTGGTCGAAGAGGTAATCGATCCGGTTCTCTTCTGCGATGCGTCCGCCCTCGCCATTAATCGCGTGGTTGCGGAGGAAGCCCGTGGCGAGGCGTTGTTCCTCGGTCGGTCCCGGCAGGCGGTCTCCGGCGATTTGCCACAGGGTGAATTGATCGTAGGGCAAGTTGCGGTTGAAGGCGTCGGTCACCCAGTCCCGCCAGGGCCACATGGTCCGTTCGCCGTCACCCTGGTACCCATTGGAATCGGCATAGCGGGCCGCCTCCATCCACTCCCAGGCCATTCGCTCACCGAATCGGGGGGAAGCGAGTAGGCGATCCACCTGCCGCTCATTGGCCTGCGGCGAGAGATCGGCTACGAAGGCGTCGACCTCGGCCGGTGTCGGAGGGAGGCCGGTCAGGTCGAGGCTCCATCGACGGATTAACGTGGACCTCGCGGCCTCGGGTGCGGGCTGGAGTCCGTCGGAGGCCAGGGTGCTGCGCACGAGGGCATCGATAGGATGGGAGACACCGGGGACCACCGGAATTGTGGGGCGTTGGGGAGGTTCGAAGGCCCAGTGCCGTCCCCAAGGGGCTCCTTGCGCAACCCATCGGCGCAACAGGGTCACTTGCTCGGGCTTGAGGGACTTGCCGGATTCGGGCGGCGGCATGGCCTCGTCGGGATCGCTGCTGAGGATGCGCCGCAGAATTTCGCTCTGTTCTGGGCTTTCAGCGTTGACGGCGATCTTACCGCTTTTACCCGAGCCGCGCGCCCCCGTGAGGGTGTCCAATCGAAGGCCTCCCTTGCGGGCTTTTTCATCGGGACCGTGGCAAGCAAAGCAAGAATCGGAAAGTAACGGCAGGATTTCCCGGGAGAAGCGGATCGGTGCCTGGGCCGACGGCAGGTTTTGACCCAATGCAGTCGTCGCTCCGGCCACAATCCAGACAGTGGTCCAGACACAGAGCAGTCTTTGGAGTTGGGTGAGCATCGGGATTTGCGTCGCAGGGTAACCGCCCCCCTGCCACCGGCAATGCCGAAGCCGTGGTAAGCCTCCTCGTTCCCTAACCGAAGGCCTCCTAGGTAGGGACCGCTCTTCGAGCGGTCCGGCACCGCAGACGTGGCCCGAGAGACTCGGGCCCTGCCGGGGGTGGCAGCGGCTTGGAGCCGCTGGTGGAGATTCGGGCCAGGCGGCCCGCTGGTTCAGGTAGGGACGGTGTCTCACCGTCCGTTCCCTGGGCTGCCGGGCGAGGTGGGGATGGCCCGAGAGACTCGGGCCCTACCGGGAGGTGGGCGGCCCAGGGGGCCGCTGGTGGAGATTCGGGCCAAGAGGCCCGCTGGTTCCGGTAGGGACGGTGTCTCACCGTCCGTTCTCTGGGCTGCCGGGCGAGGCGGGGATGGCCCGAGAGACTCGGGCCCTATCGGGGGTGGCTGTGGCGCTTTCGGAGAAATCGCCCTACCCGGGCAGCTCGCCGGACCCTGGCCAGCCTGTGACAAGCCCCCGTCCCTTACCCGACCAGCCTCCGAGGTAGGGACCGATCTCCGAGCGGTCCGTCCCTGTCTGACTTTTGCTCGAGCAGTTCAGCCCCTGCTTGCGCTGGCCGCGCGATCGCGGTTGGATTCCAAGCATGATCCCCGCGTTGTCATGGTCTCCTGTTCGCCATCTGGGCGAAGGGTTGAGACTCCTAGGCTTGCTGGTCGGAATCAGTCTATTGGCCGTGCCGGCTGCGGCCGCCACGCCGGGCCACCCAAAACAGCCAGAGCGGCCGGTTTTTGAGCGCGATATCCGACCTATTTTCAAAGCCCATTGTTTTCAATGCCATGGCGAGGAAGAAAAACCCAAGGGTGGGGTGGATTTGAGGCAGCGGAGACTGCTGCTCAATCGTTCCGAATCCGGAATGGTTCTCGTGCCAGGCAAGCCCACTCAGAGCCATCTTTTGACGGTATTGAAATCCGGTGAGATGCCCAAGGGTGGTAAGCCGTTGTTGCCTGAGCAGGTGATGCTCATCGAGCGTTGGATTGCACAGGGAGCTCCGACGTTGCGTCCCGAACCGCTGGAGGTGCCGCGTTGGGTCATCACTGAAGAAGAACGTGGGTTCTGGGCGTTCCAGCCGGTGGGTTATCCCAAGCCGCCTCAAGTTCGATCTCCAAAAACGGCCCGGACACCCATTGATGCCTATTTGCTCGCTCGCCTGAAAAAAGAAGGGCTCGAGCTGGCCAAGCCGGCGCGACCGGAGCAGTGGATCCGCCGGGTCACCTTCGACCTGACGGGACTTCCACCGACGCCGGAAGAAGTAGCCACCTTCCTCAAAGACACCTCCGACGCGGGTTATGAACGCCTGGTGGATCGGCTTCTCGAATCGCCGGCCTATGGGGAGCGCTGGGGGCGTCACTGGCTCGATGTGGCCGGCTATGCCGATTCCAATGGCGGTGTTGAGGCCGATTCCGAGCGCCCTTGGGCCTGGCGCTATCGCGATTACGTGATCCGATCTTTTAATGAGGATCGTCCCTTCGACGAATTCATCACCGAGCAATTGGCCGGCGATGAACTCCTGCCCGCCGTCTCAGCCGATTTGAGCGGCCGGGACCTCGATCGGTTAGTGGCCACGGGTTTTCTGCGCATGGCCCCAGATCCGACTGGAGATGGTCCGCCCGAGCCCGAGTTGGCGCGCCATCAGGTCATTGCCGACACCCTTCAAATCGTTTCCTCGTCGCTGTTGGGTATGACGGTTCAGTGCGCTCAATGCCACGACCACCGATATGATCCTATTCCGCAGGTCGACTACTACCGGTTGCGTGCGGTGTTTGAACCCGGGTTTGACTGGAAGCATTGGAAAAATCCCGCCCAACGCCTGGTCTCGTTGATGTCGCCAGAGGATCGGTCCATTGCCAACTGCGTCGAACAGGCGGCCAAGGTTCATGATACCGAAGCCACCCGGCTGCACGATGAACTCATCGAAAAATTCGTGCAGAAGCAGCTTCTATTGGTCCCGGAAGCCCGTCGAGACGCCGTGATGAGTGCGCGACGGACACCCGCGGCCAAGCGCAGCCCAGAACAGCTTCAACTACTCCGGGAATTCCCGATGTTCCAGGACCACATCATCCTTGGAGAAATAGATCGGGAAGGAGCCAATAAGGTGGAAGAAATTCGCAAGCGCGCCACGGCGGATCGGGCACTAAAGCCGTCCGATCCCATGGTGCAAGCCTTGGTCGAAGCATCGGCTGAGCCCGTGACCACGGTACGCTTCCATCGGGGCGATCCGCAGCAACCTCGGGAAGTCCTCAAGCCCGGGTTGTTGTCGGTCATGGGTCTGGGCGGTTTGGATACCGAGATTCCAGAATCCATTCCAGGCCGTCGCACCAGCGGTCGTCGCCTCGAACTCGCCCGCCGCCTCACGGATCGAAATAATCCGCTCACCGCCCGCGTGTGGGTCAACCGCCTCTGGTATCAACATTTTGGAATGGGACTGGTCGCCACCCCCGGCGACTTCGGGGTGCTGGGTGAACGGCCCAGCCACCCAGAGCTTCTCGACTGGTTGGCCGCGGACTTCATGGATCACGGCTGGAAGAATAAGCGGCTTCACCGCCTCATTGTGACCAGCGCTGCCTATCGCCAGAGCAGCGTGAACTCGGCCGCGCAGCGGAAGGATCCGGACAATCGATTGCTGGGTCGATTCCGCCTCCGGCGCTTGGACGCCGAAAGTGTGCGCGACAGCCTCTTGGCGGTGAGTGGTCGCCTCGACACCAGTCGTTTTGGCCCGCCGGTCCCCATTGCCGTCAACGCCCAGGGCCAGTTCGTGGTGGGGCGCCAGAAGCGCGATGGCAACGGTGATGCGGTCGGTGTCGAGGTCGGAGGCACTGCTGACTTTCGACGCAGCCTGTATGTGACGGTGCGCCGCACGATGCCCGTGGGGGTCCTCGAGACCTTTGATGCTCCGGTGGTCAATCCCAACTGCGAAGCCCGACCGGTCTCAACGGCCGCCCCGCAATCGTTGATGTTTCTCAATGATGGGTTTGTCCTCGATCGATCGCTCGACCTGGCCCAGCGCCTCCGACGGGAATATCCGGGTAATGTGCACGCTCAACTCGACCGCCTCTGGCACCTGCTCTTCGCCCAACCGCCCAAGTCGGCGGACGTGGTTCGAAGCCTTCATTTCCTCAAAGATCTTCGCGACTCGCTGGCCGCGTCTGAATCCATAACACCCGGAAAACCGGCCGCCGCCTCACCCCCGGGATCGCCTGCAATTTTGCCCGAGGAGCGCTCTCTGGCTGCATTGTGCCAGGTGCTGTTGGGATCCAACCGGTATCTCTACCTCGACTGAGTCATGGATCGTTTTATCAATACACCGTCTCCGTCGGGCTTCTGTTCCCGGCGTCACTTCCTTCAGGCGGGCAGCGCCTTTGGGCTTGGATCCACCGCCTTGGCCTGGCTCCTCCAGCAGGAGGGGCTTCTGAGTGCGCCCGCGCGCCCAGAGTTAGAGCAGCGCACCTATGATTTGAAACCCAAGGCCGGCCACCATCCGGCCAGCGCTCGGGCCATGATTTCGATCTTGATGATCGGTGGCCCGAGTCAGATGGATCTCTTCGACCCCAAGCCTCTACTGAACCAATGGGCCGGAAAACCCTTCCCGGGAGAGTTGAAGTTCGACAACGCCGGTCAGGCCAGCTCCAAGGTCATGCCCGGGCTTTGGGAGTTTCAAAAGCACGGTCAGTGCGGCACCGAATTGTCGTCGCTGTTGCCCCATCTGGCCCGTGTGGTGGACGAAGTGTGCGTGGTGCGCTCCATGCGGACGGGAGTGAACAATCACGGGCAATCGCTCTACGCGCTGACCAATGGCCGCATTACTTCGGGTGCGCCCACTCTTGGTAGTTGGCTCTCCTACGGCCTCGGCACCCCCAGCCAAGAGTTGCCAGCCTTCCTCACGCTCACTCATCCCTCCGGGTTGCCCCTGCTTGCGGAGGCCAATTGGTCCAACGGATGGTTGCCCTCGATCTTCCAGGGGACCGTCGTCCGGCCCACCGAGCCCCGATTACTCAACCTAGATCCGGCTCCCTACCTCCGTGGAGCCCCTCAGGATCGGCAGTTGGAATTGCTGGGGCAACTCAACCAAGAGCACCGTCTGGAGCATCCCGGTGAACAAGATCTTGATGCACGCATCGCCAGTTACCAATTGGCAGCGCGCATGCAGACTGCGGCCAAGGAGGCGATGGACATTCGCTCAGAGTCGGAAGCCACCCGTCGCCTGTATGGCATCGACCAAGAACGCACCCGCGACTACGGCACCCGATGCCTCATTGCTCGTCGTCTCGTCGAGCGGGGCGTGCGTTTTGTGCAGGTGGTCAACAACGGTCAAAGTTGGGATCAGCACAGCAACCTTTTCACGGCGTTGCCGGATCTGTGCGGGCGGACCGATCAGCCGGTGGCCGCCCTCATTCAAGACCTCAAGGCGCTCGGTTTGCTCGATTCCACACTCGTGCATTGGGGTGGCGAAATGGGCCGTCTACCGGTTATCCAGAATGATGGCCCGAAGGAGAAGGTGGGTCGTGACCACAACACCTACGGCTTCACCCATTGGCTCGCCGGCGGCGGTGTTCGCGGGGGCATGACTTATGGCGAGACCGACGAATGGGGGCACCATGCCGTGAAGGACATTGTGACCCACCATGATCTTCACGCGACCCTCCTGCATTTGTTCGGGCTAGATCACACCCGACTGGTGTATCGGAGGGCCGGCCGCGAGCTCAGCCTCACCGACAACAAAGTGGCCCGGGTGGTCCGGGATATCCTAAAATCCTGAGGTTGCCGGCGGGATAGTCGCTGAGAGATTTTAGCGAAGATCGGTGATGCAGCTCTAAGCATAGGGGGCGCGATTGAAGTGTGATCACATCGGTAGACCCGCCCCTTCAGGCTGCGATCTGAGCCGGTGGTCCGAACTGCCCCCTCAAGAAAGGCGGCGCCACTTTCGCCCCGATGTCTCCAGCAGAGCGTCGGCTTTTGTAGGGCCTTGGCTGCCCGCAGGGTAGGATTCCAGCAGAGCGTCAGGCTGCTCTTTGCAGAGGTCCAGATACGGTTGAACGATCCGCCAACCGGCCTCCACGCTGTCCGCTCGCTGGAACAGCGTCGCATCCCCGATCATGCAGTCGTAAATCAGGGTTTCGTAGCCGGTGCTCGGAGCATTCTCGAAGTAATCCTTGTAGTGGAAATCCATATGGACCTGACCCAGTTGGATGGCAGGGCCGGGAATCTTCGCGCCAAAGGCCAGAGAGGCTCCCTCATCCGGCTGCAATTTGAGGATGAGTGTGTTGGGTTCGAGTTCTTCAGTCTGGGTATCGCGGAAGAGCGAGAACGGGGGGCGTTTGAATTCGATAGAAATCTCCGTGCTCCGCTGTGCCATCCGTTTGCCCGTCCGCAAATAGAAGGGCACCCCGGACCATCGCCAAGTGTCTACGCCGAGTTTCATGGCGATATAGGTCTCGGTGAGACTCTCCGGGTGGATACCTTCCTCCTCACGGTACGCCTTGAGGGGTTTTTCCCCGGTATTATTCGCTTTATATTGCCCTCGAACCACGTCTGTCAGGGGATTGATGACGTGAACCGCATCCAAAACTTTAGTCTTCTCGGTCCGGATGGCATCCGCACAGAAGGAGTTTGGGGGCTCCATGCAAATCAAGGCCAGGAGCTGAAAAACATGGTTGGGCACCATGTCGCGCATGGCTCCGGTGGATTCATAGAAGCCTGCTCGCTTCTCTACCCCAACGGTCTCGGCCACCGTGATTTGCACGTGGTCGATATGATTGCGATTCCACAGCGGCTCAAAGATCCCGTTGGCGAACCGCTTGACCATGATGTTTTGGACCGTCTCCTTCCCAAGAAAATGGTCCATCCGATAAATTTGGTCTTCGTGGAGCGTTCTTAAGATCTGCTGGTTGAGTGCTCGGGCCGATTCGTAGTCATTGCCGAAGGGTTTCTCGATGATCACCCGGCGGTATTTATCCGGGCCTTCTTCCACAAGACCGGATTGACCCAGATGCTCGATGACGTTTCCGAAGAAGCGTGAGGCGACCGCCAGATAAAAGACCGCGTTTTCGCTGGTTCCGTGGATACGGTTTTCACCGTCCAACCGATCTTTGAGAGTTTTATAAAGTCCGGGATCATCGAAGTCTCCACGAACATAACTCATCTGGGAGAGCAGGTTTTTCCAGTGGGCCTCGTCAAATTCCACCGAAGAAGTTTTTTCGGTGGCAAAGGATCGAACGGACTCATCCAAACGAGCTCTGAACGATTCGTCGCTCAATTCCTGACGGTCCACCCCTATCAACGAGAATTGATCAGGAAGCAGCCCAGTGCGGACAAGGTTGTACAGCGCCGGAATGAGCAGTCGACGCATCAAATCACCGCCCGCGCCAAAGATTACCAGATTGCAGGGCGGGGCTTTGTCTCCATGGACAAATCGTTTGGAAGTATTCGGTAGGGCTGCGCTCATGAGTAACGAGGGGTGCGTGGGCACCGCTCGTTCTCCAGCAGCAATCCGAAGGCCATCCGATGTGGCCCGTTCTTAGAAATCAGGACACCGCGAGGCCCGTGATTAATGCGAATGATTTGGGGCATCCGAGTTGCCGGCCGCTCGCCCACAAGTGGGGCAGTGTCGCCAGTTGGCATCCCAAGCCATGTCGGGACCCACACCGGTTTTGGTAGCTTTGGGTTGGCCAGAGGGCACCTCGTCGACCGACTCGGCGCCAAAGAGGGCCACCATCATTGTTTTGCCGACAATGTTCATTAGCATACCGAACAGCACCAACCCGCAGAACATCGTGACGACCGCGATCAATCGGCCTGCCAAGGTGACTGGGTAGATGTCCCCGTAGCCAACCGTGGTGAGTGTTACCACGCACCACCACATGGATTGGGGTACCGAATTGAAACTCGAGAGTCCTCCATTCACGGTGGTCTCTTTGCCCCAGCGAATTTTTTCCTTAGGGTTGGTGCCGTTGTGGATGGGGGTGGTTGTCTCAGGGATTTTGCTAATGAGGTCTCCGTCCGGAATCGCTACTTCAAAAATGTTTTTTACCGGATCCCAGAGTTTCACATCCCAAGTGCCGTCGAAGCCGGATTCGCCGCTGATAATGACCTTACTCCCGGTCAGGTCACCGCGAAGGTCTTGGGCGGAGAACCGTAGTGAATTGGTGCCCGTCCGTTGGACAGTGTCCAATTCGCCATGAGTAAACTCGGCGTGGTAAATGAGCGTGCTGGAGATAATAACCACGGAGAACAGGGCCAAGAAGTAAATCACCAGGTTGGTCACCATGGGGCTGCGTGGCTTTCCGTCCTTGTCCGTCTTGAGCTGCGTCACGGCCTCGCGGGCCAGTTTCAGCACTCGGAGCACCCGCAAGACCCGCAGGACTCGCAGCACTCGGGTGGACTTGAGGGCAGTGATGTTGGCCATTTGCAAGTAGGTGGGCAGGATGGCCAACAGATCGATAATCCCCCAGAAGCTAAAAATGTAGTCACGTTTGCGACGGATCGTCATGACGTGGCCGATGTACTCCAAAGTGAAGATGAAGGTGATGATTATCTCGCAGAGGTAGAACCATCCTTGGAAGCGATCTTGGATCGAATCCACGGTCTCCAGTGCACCGGTGATTGCAGCCACGAAGATGACCAAATTCAGGATGGTGTGAATCACCTGATAACTGGTGGTTGTGGGCTCATGAAACATCCGGTAAAGCCAGACTGGACCCACTGGCGATGGGGAGGCTTCGCGAGGATGTTGGCTGGGGTCGGCGTTCATTGAACTTCCGACCGCAGCACGAAAAATGCCGGAATGGAGACAAACGGTGCCGCGAAGAGAAATTGGTTTGAACTACAAACGCAGTCTCTCGAACAGAGTGACACGCGCGATGAGCTCAAATCAGACTGTTTCCTCCCGTTCTAGGGCGCAAAACTATTCAAGACAGCGGGTAGCTCGTGGCTGAGACCCACCGAACCAACAGAAATCAATTAGGCTGAGACCAAGGGTTTTACCACCACAGGAAGTTGGGGTCGGGAGGTTGGTTGGCCAGGGCTTCCATTTGCGCGGTGGGCAGAAACTTGAAGAATTCGGCGTGTGAATCCCCGAAAAGCATCATCATGCGGTTCTTTCCTTTGTAATTGTGCCACTGGCTGCGGGGCTTGAGCACATCTCGGTTGGCATGCCAAATCCAGTCGCCCTGGATGATCTTGGTGGAGGGAGCACGGGCGACTTCTGAGCCCTTGATCGGAACGATGGAGGTGTTGCCCTTGGGCGCACAGACCATCTTTACCTTGTAGTAATCGAAGCCGAACTCGGTCAGGTAGCTGTTACCGTACTGCATGAACGCGTTGGTGCAGTTGACCCCACGTCCTGCCAGCGACCAAAAGTCCCCCTTGTCGGAGGGGCAGTGGAAGGCCTCGTAGGAATTGCCGACGTAAGTGTTCAGGGGGCGATTGGTCGCCGCGGTAAACACATCGTAGGTGCCGTTTTTTCCGCCGGTCGAGGCCCAGTCGTTGATCGCCGGATACGAGTCCCGATTGTCGTCCGTGTACATGAAGTAGGCCTTGCCGATTTGGCTTTGGTTGCTCATGCACTTGACCGTGTGAGCCTTCTGCTTGGCGGTGGCCAAGGCAGGCAGGAGCATCCCGGCCAAGATGGCGATGATGGCGATCACCACCAGCAACTCGATCAGGGTGAAGGCTCTGGAGTCGGAGCCGTCAACGGTGTGGAAATGGGTCGTCTTCATGTTCCTGCAAATCTGAGGGGTATCTCACAACACGCTAGCAACCGTCGGATCAGAATCCATGAAAATCTCCGTCTGCAAAGTGTCTGCTGGATGGGCGGAGTGTGTTGAATTTCGGCATTGAGAGCCTCAGCCCCGTCTTCAAGCTTTCATCTATCGTGACGACCACCCACGTCGGCAACACCCCAGTCCAATCCACCTTCTCGCTGCCACTTGCCGCGCCTCCGTCCACCGCCCGCGTGGTGATTGTCGGAGGGGGCATTGTGGGGTGTTCGGTGGCCTACCATTTGGCCAAGGCAGGTTGGAAGGATGTTGTGCTGTTGGAGCAAGGCCTGCTCAGCGGCGGTACCACTTGGCATGCGGCCGGCATGATCGGGCAGTTGCGCGCCAGCAACAGCATGACCCAGATTAATAAATACTCGGCCCAGCTGTATCCCCAGTTGGCCGAGGAGACGGGGCATGACGTGGGATGGGTTCGCACCACCGGCCTGACACTCGGGACCAACCCGGAGCGCATGACCCAGCTCCGTCGGACCGCCGCGATGGCGGAGGTGTTCGGGGTCGAGGTGCATCTCATTGGTCCCAAGGAAGCTCAAGATCTCTGGCCGCTCATTCAGGTGGAGGATGTGCTGGGGGCCGTTTATTTGCCCGGCGATGGACGAGTGATTCCCGGCGAATGCGCGGTGGCCCTCGCCAAAGGTGCGATGGCTCACGGAGCTGCGCTCTTCGACCGGACACGCGTGGCCTCGCTGCTGAAAGTGCCCGGTCCGCACGGACGCCAGCGGGTCACCGGGGTGCGCTTGGAAAGTGGGCAGGAAATCCGCGCTGAATGGGTCGTGCTCGCCTGCGGCATGTGGGCCCGTCAACTCGGTTTGGCCATCGGTGTCGACCTTCCGCTTTACCCGGTGGAACACCATTACGTCTTGAGCGAACCCATCGAGGGGGCCTTGCCGACGTTGCCGTGCGCCCGCGATCCGGATGCGGCGATTTACTTCCGAACGCTCGACGACGGATCCATCAAGCTCGGAGCCTTCCAGTGGCGTTCAAAGCCCTGGCAAATCGGAGACACCGTCCCGGGTGACTTTGCCTTTGGCCTGCTGCCCGACGACTGGGATAAGTTTTCCGAGCCCTGGGCGGCCGGGAAACACCGCATCCCGGCGCTGCGAGCGGCGAAGTTTCCGAAATTCGTCAACGGTCCGGAGAGCTTCACGCCCGACAATAATTTTCTGATGGGCACTCCGGCTGGGACCGAGGGCTTGTTCGTGCTCGCTGGCTTCAATTCGGTGGGCATTGCCAGTGCGGGCGGTGTCGGCAAGTTCGCCGTGCCGTGGTTGGAAAGCGGGGAGATGCCCATGGACCTCTGGAGTGTGGATATCCGCCGCTTTGTGCCCGCGCAAAATGGGCGGGGTTATTTGCAGGCCCGCGCCGCCGAGGTGCTGGGCTTGCACTACCAGATGGCTTGGCCCAATCGCGAAATGGAAACTTCGCGGGATGTTCGCGCCACGCCGTTGCACGCGCTGACTCGCGCCGCCGGCGCCTGCTTTGGGCAGACCGCAGGCTGGGAACGCCCATTGTGGTATGCGCCCGCGGACACCGAGCCCAAGCTTTGTTATTCCTTCAGCAAACAGAACTGGGCACCGCATGTGGCGGCCGAGGTGCGACGGTGTCGCGAGCAGGTCGCGCTGTTCGACCAGTCCACATTTGCCAAGTATGACATTCAGGGGCCCGACGCCCTGGCCAGCCTCGACCGGCTTTGCGGCAATCGCCTCGATGTCCCCATCGGTCGCATCGTGTACACCGGCTTGCTCAATGCCCGCGGCACCTACGAGAGCGACGTGACGATCGTGCGTCTGGATGCTGACCGCTTCTACGTCATCGCCCCCACCCAGCAAGTGCGTCACGACGCCGACTGGATTCTCCGCAACCTTCCGGAGTCTGCCGACCTCCGACTCACCGATGTGACCGACGCGTTCGGTGTGGTCTCGATCATGGGACCGCAGTCGAGGGCCGTCTTGCAGCGGGTGACGGAGACCGACCTCTCTGCCACAGCGTTTCCTTTCGGTCACAGTGCGGAGATTCGCATCACTGGCGTGCCGTCACCCGTGAGGGCTCTCCGGGTCACGTATGTCGGTGAGCTCGGATGGGAACTGCACGGGCCTGCATCGTCGATGGCCGCTGTCTGGACAGCGCTGGCGGAGGCCGGGAAACCCGAGGGCATCGGCCCGGCCGGGACTTATGCCATCAATACCCTCCGGATCGAGAAGGCGTATCGCGCCTGGGGCCACGAGCTTTCGGTCGACGAAAACCCGTTCGAGGCGGGCTTGTCCTTTGCGGTGGACTGGAACCGGGACTTCCTGGCCAAACCCGCTTTGCTGAGATTCAAAGGAGGGCCGCTGCGCAAGCGCTTGGTCTCGCTGGTGATGGGCTGCGACGACCCGACCGTGACCTTATGGGGCAACGAGCCCGTGTTCCGGGAGGGGCGTTTGGCGGGATACACCTCGAGCGCCGCCTACTCGCCGACGCTCTCGGCGCCGGTTGCGATGGCTTACATCAAGCGTCCGCCTGAAGAGGCTGCGCTCGGCGTGGACACCGCATGGCTGGAGGCCGGTCGTTACGAAATTCTTCAGGACGGCGTGAAACGTCCAGCCCGGATGACCTTGCGCGCACCGGTGGATCCGGAGCGTGCGCGAATCCTGAGTTGAGTCTCGGCTTGGATAACTGGGCCATCGTCTATTTGAACGGCCGTCAGGTGGCCGCGCTTGATCCTGCCGATGAGTTCAAATCGGTGAAAATCCCCATCACGATCAACAAGCGAGACAATCAACGATTGATCAAACCAACAACCGGCAGAATCGCGACCGGCATCTTTGGGCGATCCGGTGTGCGCTCGAATAGCGGAGGATTTCGTCCGTGCCGTGTCCCGGCCTCCGACTTCGACAGAATCGCTATTGACCTCCATGCCGGGGCATCACCCAGATTGTTCCTATTCCCGCCGCTGCCCAAAGGTCATGACTCACAGCATCCATTTCATTATTCGCGGGATAGGTTGGTTGGCTCGTAGGCATGCCGAAATCCTCTCCGGTGCCTTGGGAGTTCTGACGCTTTGGCTTCAAACAGCCCAGGCGGCCTCTCCCGATTTGCTGGAGCATTTTGAGCAACGCATCCGTCCCATCCTCGCCAACGAATGCTACGAATGCCATGGGGCCAAGAAGCAGAAGGGCGGTCTGCGGGTGGATTTTCGGGGCGGGCTTCTCAGCGGTGGAGAATCCGGTCCTGCACTCAATCCGGGTGACGCGAAGAGGAGCCTCCTCCTCCAGAAGATTCGACACGCGAACCCGGACTCCGGGATGCCCAAGGATCGCCCTCAGCTCCCTGAGTCTGTCATCGCCGATTTCGCCAAGTGGGTAGACCAGGGAGCCGTGGATCCCC
>CAINWP010000181.1 GCA_903854475.1 uncultured Verrucomicrobiota bacterium | reverse complement strand
TACCTCGGAAGCTCATCCGGCTACAGCTAGGGTTCCTACCAAAAACCCACCTCACCTGAGCACCTCCGAGGTAGGGCGATTTCTCCGAAAGCGCCGCGTCCGCAGACACGGACTGCCGCAGACACGGACTACCACAGATACGGAACGCCGCTGAGCCGATACGCCGCAGGGACGGACCGCTCGGAGATCGGTCCCTACCTCGGAGGTCTTCGGGCTACAACCCAAACCCAAACGACAAATGGAAAGTAGGCAGGCTCACCGCTGCGAGAGCAGGTAGGCTAGGAGGTGGTGGAAGTCACCCGCGCTGAGGGTCTCGCCGAAAGTGTCGGGCATGAGGGACAACTCGCTTTCCTGCTTTTGGGTCACGGTCGATTTCTTTACGGAGAACTCCTTGCCGGTCGGATCAACGAGCACCAGCAGGTCACCTTCCTCGCGGCGCATCAATCCGGCCAGCTCGTCGCCATCTTGGGTGGTGATGCGGGTTTGACGGAAGGCGTGGTCCACATTGCGATTGGGATCAAGGATGTCCTCGCACAAGCGCTCGACTCCTCGGTTGCCGATGCCGGTCAACTGAGGCCCCACCAACCCGCCGACGCCTCCCAACTGATGGCAGGCCTGGCAATTTTGCTGGAAGATCCGCAAACCCTCCGAGGGCTTGGCTTGGGCGCGGTCGAAGCCATCGCGGCGGGCAGCCAGGAGCTTTTCGCGGGCCTCATCGGCTTGGGGCAATCCCCGCGTCAGCTTCTCAACTCGCTCGGTCCATCGGTCCGGATTGGCCCGCTGCAGGCGCTCGCGCGCACCCGCTTGCTGGAGGATCCGCGGCGAGGCCAACCCCTGCTCCACGGCTTTCAAGAAGACCTCGGCTCCCTCGCGGTTGGCCGTCAGGGCGACGGCCCATTGCAGCTGTACTCGATACGCTGCGCCCTTGAACGCCGCCGAAACCGCGACCCGACTCTCAGGCGTATTGCGCTCGGCCAAGATCACGCCTAGGCGTTCCCGAAGCGATTGCGGTTGATTACCATCAGCCAGAACGGCCGAGGCCACCGCAACACCCCGGGGCGAGTCCAGGGCCATCAGGGCCTTCGCAGCGACCGCCCGCGGCTCCGATTCGCCCGGACGGGACACCCACGCCTCCAACTGGGGCACCAACTCCTTCAACCCAAGCCGCGCCGCCAATTCCGCCGCTCCGGCCGCACGTTCGGCCAGGGCGCGGGGCGATGCGGAGGGCAGCACCGGTGCTCCCTCAACCCCACCAATGGCCAACCAAGCATAGGCATCGCCCGTGTCGGCATCCGTGACTTCAATCACGCCGCGCTTTCCCTGATGCGCCCGAGTATCCCAAATCACCGGGATCAGGGTGTCGCTCCGGGGCGGGCGGACTTCGAGAAGCACCGCGCCAGAAACCGCGTCCTTCAACCGCACGCCATTCACTTGCTTGGCAGGCTTGTCGGGATAGCCGTCGTGACCGCAGAGCCAGAAGCGAATCTCCCCACCCAAGTCGAATTCGGGCGACCGAAGAATACCGGTCTTCTGCTCGCCCCGCACGAGACTCGAAAGAACCCGCAGCGGCGGCCCATCGGCACGCCGGCGTTCCTGATAATCCCAAGGGCTCTCCGTCGGTGGATTCAGCGGCGCCTGGATCCAGCTCGAGGCGGTTCCGGAGGTCAGAAGGCGCGAGGCCAGTTCAGCCCCCCACGCCTTCAAGCCCGGAGTGAGCGAGGCGCCCCGTTGCTGGAGCCCCTGATCCATGGACCGGAAGAGGGTGAACTGGAAATCCAGTTGATCGTCAAAGCGCCGCCGCACGAATACGGACAGCGCCGGCCATTGGCTTTCCGGAGCGTATCGGGCCGCGTGGCGCAACGCCTCCGCCAACGTGGGAACGGTCTTCCCATCGAGCTGATCCAACCGAGCGATCAAGTACGAGGCTGCCTCAGCCGAAGGCACCGCGAGCACCACATCGGCCAGGGCGCGTTGATCCGATTGCGACCAGTCGTTGCGCGACAAGACATGAGCAAAAATGCCCGGGGCCTGGAGGTGATCTCGAAGGACCTTGCGCAGCACATAAACCCCGTGCGTATCCGCTGCCGGAATTCGGCTGAGCGCGTCTAGGATTGGCCGAAGATTCTCTCGGTGCGGCCACTGCCCCAAGACCTCGGCGGCGCAGCGGACTTCCAACCCGTCGTTCGATTCCAAACGAGCGCGAACGATGGCCAGCGTTTCCGCATCCACCGCCATGAGGCGGGCCTGGGAGTCATTCTCATGGGCCAAGATGCCTCGCTCGGCGATCAACCGGAGAGCATGGACGCGGATCAGGGAATCCCGCGGGTCGGACAAGTCCGCCAAAAATTCCTTACCCTTCAAGCCCGCCTCAGCGCCACCCAACCGGTGCTGGAGCCACAGGGCGGAAACCCGCACCGCAGAGGCACGGTCCGCGCTTTCCTGAGCTGTGCCGGGTTTCTGGCCACGGGCTTTCAACGCAGCTCGACGCACCGCCGGCAACGCCTTGGAACCGAACCGGTCTTGGATTTCTCCCATCGCCAACAGCCGACGGCTCAAGCTGGGTGAACCCAGTTCGCCGACCAGACCGTCGAGGTCGGTCGCCAAGGCCGGCGACCGCAGCCGGGCCTTTCCGTCGGCTCCCTTGTAGACCACCCGCCACAGACGGCCTCGCTCCCGGTCGCGGCCGGGGTGGGTCAACGGCACCTCGTAGTGGCCGATGATGCGGTTGTAAAAGTCGGCAATATAGAGAGCGCCATCCGGCCCGAGGGTGGCGTCGACAGGCCGAAACCACGGATCGGTAGTGGTGAGGAAATCCGGCTGCTCGGTGGCCTTCGGCGTGGATCCGTTGAAGGTGATCGTGTCGCGGTTCAGGCGGCTGGTCATCACGTTGCCGATGAAGAGCGTGTCGCGATATTCGGCGGGCCACAGGTTGTCGTTGTAGTAGACAGCCCCATCAATGGCCGTGCTGCCATGGGCGTGCTCGAGCATCACCGGGGCGAAGCCAAGCCCGTCATGGGGTTTGCCGAAGCTGGGATACCAACCTCCGGTCAACAGTTGGTACAGAGGGGCACTGTGGCAGTCGCTGGAATAGAGGTTTCCGCGAGCATCCCAAGCCAGACCAAACGGATTTACCTGACCGTGCGTGTGGTGCTCGATACGGGAACCATCGAGGCGGATGCGGTAGGTGTTGCCTGAGTTCAAATCCACATGACTGCCGTCGCGGGCCGTGACATGGGAGTCGTTGTTGAACCCGTGCGTTGCGTAGAGCCAGCCATCGAAGCCACGGCGGAACGAGGCTTGGTTGCCATGGGTATCACGGGTGTGATCGAAGGGCCCGTAAAGAGGGGTTCGCTTGTCGGCCTTGCCGTCACCATCGGTGTCCTCCAGGAGCCAGATGTGGGGGATGCTCCAGACGAGCGCCTTCCAATGGCTGTTGTCGGTGCGAAAGGGATACACCCCGATGGGAATATTCAGGCCGTCGGCAAACTGGGTCACCTTGCGGGCGCGACCGTCTGGACCAAAATCTTCAAAGATCATCACCCGGTCCCGACCGACCCGATTGGTGGGTGCGGCCCAGGGATATTCGATACTGGTCGTGACCCAAAGCCGACCCGCCGCATCGAAGGCGAGGTTCATGGGCTTGTGGATGTCGGGCTCGTTGGCCACCAACTGAATTTCGAATCCGGGCGGTAATCGGAAGGCCTTTGCCTGATCGGCCGGACTCACCGGTTCACTCGTGCGGACGCCCAATGCCAGGTCGGGATCGTCCGCACCGAGCACTGTCTCCCCCACCCAACAGAGAGCGGCAACAACAGCGGTGACGAAACAATTACAAGCTCTCGGGATTCTCATGACGCGGCGGTGAAAGGGACACTATCTCTGCGAGAACACAAAATAAACCCCGGAGGTTCCGGGTCTACGACCTAGGGTGGGCTCAGGTTGTGGGCGAGTCTTGCTTGCGACAGGCACCGAAAGAGAATGCCCCAACTTCCGAATCACTCCTTTCATCGAACACACCACCTGCCCGCTTTTTATTTCAGAGCGACTTTCCTAACCTCCAGCCGATGGCCGCTGAAGCAACACTCACCCCAATGATGGCGCAGTATCGCCGTATTAAAGGGGAACTCCCTAAGGACGCGCTCCTGCTGTTCCGACTGGGGGATTTCTATGAGATGTTCTTCGAGGATGCGGTGGTGAGTTCCCAACTCCTGCAACTCACCCTGACACAGCGCAACGGCATCCCGATGTGCGGCCTACCCCACCACGCGGCCAACAACTACATCGGCCGCCTGCTCAAGGCCGGGCGGAAGGTGGCCATTTGTGATCAGACCGAAGAGGCCAAGCCCGGCAAACTGGTGCAGCGGGAAGTGACTTCTATTTTGTCGCCGGGAACCCACTTCGACGACCGACTATTGCGGGCCGAGCGGAACAACTTCCTGGCGTCCATCGCCCTCCATGGCAACACCTACGGACTGGCCTGCGTCGACCTCACGACGGGAGATTTCCGACTCACAGAACTCACGGGCGACAAAGCCCTTTTGGCCGAGTTGGAGCGCCTGCGTCCAGCCGAACTCATTTTTCCCGGAGCCTCCAAGGCGTTATCAGAGTTATTGAGCGAGAACAGCACACAGCTCTCGCCTCATGACGACTGGGTTTTCATGCCCGAGACGGCCCTCTTTACCCTGCGCGAACATTTCAAGGTGGCCTCGCTCGATGGGTTCGGCCTGCGCAATCGCACCGCAGCCACCGGGGCCGCCGGAGCCATTCTCCATTACCTCAGCACTCACTTGCGCCGCGACGTGGCGCACCTGACCCGGCTCGGCTTCTACGAAGTGGCCGACTACCTCATCCTCGACTCCATCTCACTGCGCAATCTGGAGATCCTGGAAACCATCCATGCAGATGCTCCCCGCAATACCACGCTCTTTGGAGCCCTGAACCACACCGTAACACCGATGGGGGCCCGTCGGTTGCGCGACTGGCTCACCCAACCTCTAGCCGCCGAAGAACCGATCCGACGACGGCAAGACGCCGTGCAGTCCTGGCTCGATCATCCGCCCGCTCTGGCCGCCTTCCGGGCCCGATTGGCCGAGGTTCGCGACCTAGAACGAACGCTCAGCCGGCTCAGTCTCGGCAGCGGGAATGCGCGGGACCTTCTCGCGCTACGACTGGCCTTGGAACAACTGCCCTCCGTCAAGGCAGCCGTAGCCGGGGCCACCCAGCCCGCGCCCAACGCCCCGCAGAGCGACCTGCTCCCGGGCCCGGCGACGGAGGACAGTCTCGAACCCCCGGAGCTCGGACACTTGGGCTCCCTGCTCCGCGAACTCCCCGACCTCATCGAACTGCTCGGCCACGCCGTCGCCGATGAACCGCCCTTGGCGGTGAAGGAGGGCGGGATGATCCGGGACGGCTTCAGCCCGGAGTTGGACGAACTCCGCTCGGCGGCCCGAGGCGGCAAAGACTGGCTGGCCAAGCTCCAACAAGACGAAATCGCTCGTACCGGCATTCCATCACTGAAGGTCGGCTTCAACTCCGTGTTCGGCTATTACATCGAAGTCACCAAATCGCACCTCGCCAAGGTGCCGGGCGACTACGTGCGCAAACAGACCGTGGCCAGCGGCGAGCGCTTCATCACCCAAGACCTTAAGGTCATGGAATCGAAGATCCTCGGGTCCGAAGAACGGGCCACAAAACTGGAGTACGACTTGTTTCTTCGCCTGCGCGAGGAGGTGCTCAACCACCTCAAGTCTATCCAAGAAACCGCCTCCGCACTGGGGCAATTGGATGTCTTGGCCAGCTTCGCCGAGTTGGCGCGGATCCAGGGGTGGAACCGGCCTCAGGTTCGAGACGAGGGGCGCATCCAAATCCAAGGAGGCCGTCACCCGGTGCTGGAACTGCGGATGACCGAGGAACGATTCGTCCCCAACGACACCGACCTCAATTTGGAGAGCCACCAAATCGCCCTCATCACCGGCCCCAACATGGCCGGCAAGAGCACCTACATCCGACAGGTGGCGCTGCTGGCAGTGCTCGCCCACACCGGTTCCTACATCCCGGTCGCCTCGGCTCGCATCGACCTGTGCGATCGCATCTTCACGCGGATTGGCGCCAGCGATGACCTGGCCCGCGGCCAAAGCACCTTCATGGTGGAAATGAGCGAGACAGCCAATATTCTCAACAATGCCACCCGACGCAGCCTGATTATCCTCGATGAGATTGGCCGTGGCACAAGCACCTTCGACGGACTGAGCTTGGCCTGGAGCATCGTCGAGCACCTGCACCATCAAGTCGGAGCCAAGTCCCTCTTTGCGACCCATTATCACGAATTGACCGAGCTCGCCTCGCCGCATGGCAGCCGATCACCAAACTCACAGAACTCGGCCTCTGAGCTCGCCTCGGGCCGACTACCTCGAGTGCGAAACTACAACGTCGCGGTTCGGGAGTGGAATGATCAGATCATCTTCCTGCGCAAAATTCAGCCCGGACCCGCCGACAAGAGCTACGGCATCCAAGTCGCGCGACTAGCCGGGGTGCCTCGACCGGTCATCGATCGCGCTAAAACCATCCTGAGAGTCCTTGAGGAGGCCGAACTCAACCTGCAACACGTGGCCGCGCCGGACAGCGGGTCCCCGGGCGAGACCGATCCCGGCAGTGGCCGATCCCGAAGGGTCCGTCGTCTCGAGCGCGATGCGCTGCAAGAGCTAACACCGCCACCCCAGCTGGACCTCTTTTCCTGAGGGCCTCGCCTGGAGGCAAAAAACGATAGGCGGCCAAGAATTTAGAATCCGGAACCGGGGGATCGGCACCCGGACTGGTCGAGGTATAGACAGGGCCTCCGCACGGGGAACCTCCACGCGGAGGCCAAAGCCCCAAGTCACCGAGGAACTAACAACGCTCCTCGGCCCGGCCTGCTCGAAGGGCTCGACGGGCGTTCAGCCCCGACCCGTTCAGAACTTGAATTGAACGCCCGCTATTGCCCCGAAAACGGAGCCCAGTTGAATGCTGGTACCGCGGCCTTGCGTCGAAAAGTTCAGGTCCGAATTCGACTGAATGTCGCCGCCAGCAAAGACCGACCAGCTCGGGGTGATGGCGAAATCCACCAAGGCCCGGGCATAGAATCCCGAACGCCAGTCGGCGCGCGAGGCGCTGACCGTCAGGTTCTGAGTCGCAACACCAAACTCCGCCGGGTTTCCGGTGAAGGTGGTGGACTCGCTGAAGCGCAAGTCGGCCTGTGCATAAACGGTGCAGAAGCCGGCTCCCAGACCCACCGTCAACCGGTCGGTCACCGGCAATTCGACCCAGGGGCCGAACTTAGCCGTGTGCAAGTCGGTCGAGACGGCCGCGTTCAACGAGTTGATGCCGACGGCTTGCACCGCGGAAGACCGCACGGGATCAAAATCTACAACCGGAGCAACCGGCCCGCCGGGTACGGGCCCAAAATATCCACCCTGATATCCTGCAGACGGCGGAACGATGCCGCCCAGGGAGTACACCGACTGGCGACGGGTAGCCGTGCCGGAGACCGTACTGGAGGCCGACGCGTCGAAGGCGGTGAAACCATAGCCTGCCTCAACGCCCCAATGACCCGTCCGCTTCTTGAAAGACCGGAAACTGTACAGTTCGTACATCGCCCACAACTCGCCCCCATAGGCGGTGCTGCCCCCACTGCCATCCAACGTCCCTACCCGCGGCACCTGATCGAATCGAGTCAGCGTGAGTTCATTTCCGGCAACCTGATCGGCGCGCTGATAACCCCAATTCCAAGTCGCGGATCCCGGATTGGCGGACACTGCTCCCGCATTGGTCGAGGTAGAGGTGTTCGATCCCAATAGCACATAACCATCGGCGAATTGCCCGGCCGTACCCGACAGTGGCACCTGAGTATCGGTGAACGAGGCTTTGAGGTTGAACTGCACCCGACCCGCTAGGCGGAAACGGATGCCCAAGGGCTCGGGCGCATCCTCATCCTGAGCGCGGGCAGACAAGGCAGCACTGGTGGCGAGGAGCAAAAGGGCGGCACGTTGAATCGAAGGGCTCATGGCGGTAAAATGCGACGTCAAGAGGGGCGAAGGAGGGACTGAATTTCAGCGGAATTCAAGGACTCGGTAGAAACGATTGGTCGGAGTGTTTTCCGTCCGGGGCAACCCATTGTCGAGCCACTGCACTTTCCGACCATTGCCCAAAAACGCCGGGCGGGCGGTTCGGATGACCGAGTTGGTGTTGTCCTGCGCGCTGAAGTCGCTCAATGAATCCGAATAGCGGATGTAATAGCTGAAGTTGGTCAGTGTTGGGAACTCGAGCAGTACACCGCCGGAGAGAACCGGCTTGTAGGTCACCGGGACCAGACTGCGCCGACCGATCGGGGTCTGAATGGTGCTGTCCAAGGCGAATTCGGTCACATATCCCGGCGTTCCGATGCTGTTCGGTCGGCCATCGGACGCGTAGTACTCAAAGGTCAACCGGCGGACGGCGAATGCGTCCATGGGCCCCACAAACACCGAGGGACTGGGCGGAGTGCCCACCGGGCCCACCGAACTGGCCAGCGAGACGGGCACGCCGCGGGTGTCATTGGTCAACCCCGTGACGATGAGCAAGACGTCCGCGAGGGCATCCGGACGTAGGTTGACCACCTGGGCTTCCTGCTCGAAATAGCCTGTCTGTCGATTGAGGGTGACCGAGCCGCTAGGAATTACCTGCGGCGTCATGAGGATGTTCAGGGGGAACGTCACCAGGTCGGCCAGATTGGTTCCCAACGCGCGGTCACTGCCGCTAGGCAAAGGCAGGAACGGGCGGGCGATGTTGGTCGCACTATTTGCTTCAACCGGCACCAACTGGGCAGCCGCCAACGCCTGGGCAGGGTCCCGATCGGTGGATGTGGTCAGAACCAGTCGACCAATTTGCTGATCCATTGAGAAACCCACGGAGGAGGCATTGGTCAGACTGTATACAAAAGAGAATCGGCCAATCTCCAACGAGGTACGGACCGTCGTGTTGGTCGGTGCATCGGAACTCGGGACGAAGACCAAATCCCGAACCACGGTGGGGTCGAAGGTCCATGTCACTCCAACACCCCGATCCGGTCCCATCACCGAGAAAATCACAGGGAACGAAAATTGACGTTCCAATCCAGAAGCAGCGTTCGTACTGACCGAGACCGTGGCCAACCGAAGCCGTGAAGCCACCCCGACCACCACCGACAATTTGGCCGGTTCGCTCACCACCGTGTTGGTCCCAGAAGACACGGCAACCCGGAATGGACCGCTATAACCCGAGGCGACATTGGTCAAGACCAACTGCGGCAAGGTCGCATTGGTCGAATTAAAGGATCCACCAGCGATGGGAGTTTGGTTGGTGCCTGCTAGCCACTGGTAAGTCAGGACCGCGGACGCATCCAAGGAGGACGGTACGGCGTCCACCGAAAGGGTCACCGTGTCTCCGGTATAGACCCCTTGACTCATTGGCTGGCGGCGGATTACCGGCCTGCGAGCTGCGGCATCCTGCAAAGAGCCGGCCACCAAAGCGACGGAGCCCGCCAACGGCAGGAGGCCCACCAACAGTCCACGGACAAAAGCATTCAACATGATTGGGTGCACCGGGCAAATTCAACCGCTTGGGCTGCCGCCGGCACGACGTTTCTGCGGGTCCTCGGAAGGCCCTTCAAGCGCAATCTGCTCCGGCTTCCATCGGGGCGCCCTCTCACCGGGTTGGCAACAACAGCAAAACGAGGATCCATAGAAGGCGGATTCTTCGGAAAAAGGTCATCGTGGCGCGTTGGGTTAAGGCGCGTTGGGTTAAAAAAAGGGGGGGCTTATTTGTTACTAAGACCCGCTGCACCCCCTCATCCTGGCGGGCGGCGATCCGGGTTTTTTAGAGGATGTAACTCTTTGCGACCATGGACGTGAACGGCCGTCCACTCAGCCAAACGTCGTCCGAGCAATCGGCACACCCCTTCAGCATCCTCGCCCCGGGGCTCTTTGACCACAACAGCCCCATAGTGCGGCGTGTGCAGACGCGTTGCATAGTCGGTGACGCCGAACACGAGGAACCCGAAGTTCATCAACACAGTCAGCAAGCTCTGGCAGGCCAACTCCATCCCTCCGCCCCATCCCCCAGCGGTGCTGAAGGCGCAGCCGATCTTGCCATCCACCTTCATCCAGTGCGGGCCCATGACCTCGTCCCAGAAGCGCTTCATTCGCCACGACAGAATGCCCATGTTGGTCGGGCTACCCAGTGCCAAACCATCGCACCAGAGAACATCGTCGGCCGTGGCCTCGGCGATGGAGCGCACCCGCACTTCGGTGTCGGGCACCATCCGGGCCCCCTCGGCCACCAGCTCCGCCATCTTGGCGGTGTTGCCCGACAACGAATCGAAAAGCACCAACACTCGGTTCATGCCGACACTTCAAACCCGGAAACCCCGGAAGGAAACCCGATTCTCGAACCGATCGCACTTCGATCCAAATCGCCCGAATCACCGAAATCACCCGAATCGCGTCAGAACCGGCGCACCCGGAAGAACCGGGTCGTGCCTGAGGTTTCAATACGAAACTCCTCGGCACGGGGGGCCGTGGCAGCGGGCCACGTGTTCAACGAAGTCCAATCACCCTCCGAGAGAGAAACCCGTTCCTCCAAGCGGTGGGAAGAACCCGCCACCGCATCGAAGCGAATGCGAATACCTGTTGCCTCTCGTTCCGCCACCACCCGCACCGATTCCACGGCCGTGTTGGGGTCCGGCACGCCGGGCGATCCACCCAACTGCGCGCTGCGTTTCCAGGATGCGGCCAACGCTGGATCACCCGGCGCTCGAAGATTCGCCAATACCAACGAGTACCCTCCCCCGTCTGCCAACGGTTCCCACGAAGCCCCGTAGCGGAAGTCGAACACCGGCTCGTCGAGCGGACCGCTGAGGGCCAACCGTTCCCCATCGTTGGCCAACTGATCGCCACCATATTCACCAATCAAATTGGTCACCGTCAGGTTGGCCACGGAGAACCGTGCTAAATTCCGAACCAACACTCCGTAGGCACCCGGGGCCAGGGTCGGCGCATTGGTGAGCGACCAGGTAAAATCAATACCACCCCGGAGGCGCATGCCTGCCAGCGACACGGGGCTGTCACCCCGATTCCAGAGCTCCACAAACTCCAAATTGTCGGCGTCTCCAGGCGCACCGCCGTCATCAGGGTGAAAGTGGATTTCACTCACAACCAGCGGGATGGGCTTTACCACATAAGTGGCCGACACCGGACCGGACCACGTGGATTTCAAGGGCGGGTTGTTCGCACCCGTCAGCGCAGAGTGGAGGGGGTTCACCGAGCGGGCCACCAGCTTGGCATTGGCCTCCAAAGTAATAGGACTGCCCATGTAGCGACGGGCCGCGGGATTGGTTCGGCCACCGGGCCATCGAGGATCAGACCCGTCGGTCGTATAATAGACGGAGGTCGTCAGGCCAGTGGGCGCCGAGATCTCCACGCCAAATCCGGAGGCCACTCGGCCCGAGGGACTTGCCAAACGAGGCGGAGACACGAATTGACGATCCATGAAGTCGGTCCGATTCGAAATCCACGCCTTCATCAAATTGACCTCCGCCTGATAACTGCCCCCTCGAGGAAAAACGCCCCATCGATTCTGCTCGCGAGGTTGGGCGGTTCGTACCTGCCGGGCCAAATCGTCGATCCGACGCCAGAGGTTGGTGGTGGCAAAATGACCGGTCCGCAAGTTTTGGTAGCGGTCGATGTAGTCCTGAAAAAACTCTGAGTCGCGGAAGACCCGGTCCCACCAGGGATAATTGAAGAAGTCAGTGCCGAGATCGCCGTTTTGGGAACGCCACACCCGAGGGTTCGAGTCCCGACCATCGGTGGAGCCGAGCGTCCGATCGAAATCCCAGATCGGGCCGAAATGGATCTTCCCTTCGCGTTTCTTGTAGAAAAAGGCACTCAACCTCAAAGCATCGACGTTGAACGACAGCACGTTCAAGAGGTGATGATCCACCCAGGAACCGGTGTCGATGTAAGCGCGGAATCCGGTCACGGGGTTGGTGAACCGGGCGTTGTCATACAGGGCATTCCCGAACGAGGTGAGGTAATTGCGGATATAATTCAGCTGGGCGGCGCGGGCGGGGAGCATGAGTTGGTCTTCCCTCGGATCGACCAAGGCCACCCCCTGGTTGGCTGCGAAAATCCCAGAATCTCCCGGGTCTAAACGGTCGATCTTCATGAGGTAACCGCCGGACAGCGAGGGCAGCGTGAGGTTCTCCGGCTCCAACGTCCCGGCATCGACCCGGTCCTTGCCCACCTCGATCCGGTCCATGAGCACATAAATGCCCGCGTAACTGGTCGAGTCGATCGCCCCGGTGCCCGAACCCACAAAATAGACCTCCACAAAGCGGGTATTCGGCGAGTAGCGCCCGATATCCCGGCTGAGCTGGTGCATGAACGGATTATGAATGAGCACTGGCTCGAAGTAGTTCGGAGCGTACATCACCCAATCGCCGTCGGCGGGCATTCCCAAGGGTGACAACGGGCGGTCGTTGTCCCACTCGTCGCGGAACTCCAATCGGTAGCTGGCCTTGTCGATGCCTTCGGTGCTGGATCCGCGAACGGAAATGCCGGCCCGCGTGGCCAAGGTCGGAGCATTCGTCAACCGCGTCACCCCGTTCGTATCGGGCTCGAAGAGCTGCATGTGGGCAAAGACCCGAGTATTGGCCGGAGGCCGGCCCCGACCAAAATCATGGATGAGCATCACCGGCAGGTCCGAACGAAAATTGGCCACCGTCGATGAGAGTGGGAGGAAGGTCTCCCCTCGAAGCTCTCCTGGCAGCAAGCCGCCGGAGAACGCGCGCGCCCGCACTCGGACCGCCAAGTTGATAAACCTCAAGGGAGTGGAGTACACCGCCGAGGATTCGTTGGGCGTAGACCCATCGACCGTGTAGCGGATCACTGTCCCAATGGGTACCGGGGCATTGGTCAATGCACTCAAACTCAGCCCTAGTTCCAAGGTGCCGGAGTAGGTGCCGCTAGAAACCGAGAACACAACCTCGGGTGCGAAGCCATCGCCCTTGGCTCCATTCGGGGCGCCCGGGGTGGGAACCACAAAGTACCCGTTACGGTTCGGAGCCCCCTCGGCGTGGCCATAAGAAACGTCGGCCCGCTGAGGCGGATAGGCCGGGGAGTATTCGTCTTGAATCACCCCTTGCGCGTTGAGCAGAGCCAAGCGTTCGCCCGCGGAACTCAGTCGGAACGAGGTGTGCAGACGGGCCGTGTCGTTCGTGCGGTTCTTGCCCGAGGCGAACACCCGCAGTCGCCCGTTGGGTGCCAGAAAGAGCGATGGAAAGGCCCAACGGTCGGTCCCGGCTACCAACAGCCATCCTTGGAGTGAGGCGAGTGATGTGCCGCTGTTGAACAGTTCGATCCAATCGGAATTGTCTCCATCCTCATCGCGCACCCCCCGACTGTTGACAGCCAGGAACTCATTAATGAGCACGCCCTTGGCTTCGCTCCCCCCTTCCACAGTCACCGACCAGACTGCACCCGCAAACGGAAGCCCTGCCGAAGACAAGTCCGTGATTCCGTGACCGGGAATAAATTGGAAACCCACCGTGCCCACTCCAACTTGAGGAAAGTTGAAGAGGTATTGATCCGGGGCCACGGCGACCACCGATTGGGCCACCACACCGTTGATCTTCAAATCGCCGGCATCCACGCCCCGAACAGGTTCATCAAAGAGCACCTCCACCGAGGTGAAGGGAGCCACCACAGAACCCTCGGACGGCAAGATTCGGGCGATGCGGGGCGCCTGTTGATCCAAATCGCCCTCTAATTCCGCATCGAGAACCAAGTCACTGCTGCCCAACGTCACATTGAAGGCCTGGATGGCCAACACGTTGTTCCCCGCCTTGAGCACTTCCTTCGGCAAGGCCACCGCATACTCCACAAAATCAACCGGCTCGGTCGCCGTAATCGAGGCCATTGAAGCGAAGGTGAACTCCCCCTCGGGCGAGCCGAATCGGGCCACTTCCCGACCATTGATCCAGGCAATAAATCCATCATCTACCTTCACTCGCAGGATCAGACTGCGGACGTCCGCCGGGGAACCCACCGTGAACGCACGCCGCAGAAACACCGAGGAATACCGGTTCTGCATGTCGGTCAATTCGGTGCCCGTCAACGCCTCGCCGTAAAAGACCGGAAGTGTCGCCGCAGACCAGGCGGCATCATTGAATGTGCTGACACGCCACTCGGTCGCATCCGGTGAAGAGGCCTCGGCGGTTCCTTTGGCTAACCGCCAAACATCTCCTCTCGGAATGAGTCGCTGGGTCTGAGCCTCCATCATCACGGTGGAAAGCAGCCACAACAGCGCGGCTACAGAACACGGCTTCCAATGGGTCATGATGAAAAGACTAGGCATGGTTGCGAGAGGCCGCAAAGCCCTGAACATCTGAGATCCCTGACTAGAAAATAGCCGTTGCCGCTGGCTCGGGGGCTTCGATAGCGTCGCTCCGTGATTTCGAAGCGTGAACAGGTAGCCGTACGTGTAACCCTCCGGGGCTGACGCGGACTGGCCGACTGTTTGGAATCCAGGTCGCCCGCGTCTCCGGCAAAGGATCGCGGGCTTCGGTTCTGTGCGGGGCCC
>CAINWP010000180.1 GCA_903854475.1 uncultured Verrucomicrobiota bacterium | reverse complement strand
GTATTCGGCGCTTGGATGAGGCGCTGAAGTTCTGCCCGTTGTTCAGGGGAAAGTTCGAACGGAATCTTCGGTCGGGCCATGTCCAAAAGATGGCATGGCCGGTTAATATTAGGAAAGACTTATTTGAGACACTGCACTAGCCTGTCCCTAGATGCCAATCAGGAGGACTGTATGCCGGACGCTTGCTTGCGTTGGCCCGCCAGCCGTTCCTATCCTGTCGCCATGGCGAATGACGTCATTCCGGTGAAGATTCGTGGTATCCTGCCCGCCAACAGCGGCTGCGCCTTGTTCATCGGCAACGATGAGAAAGTGTTCGTGATCCAAGTCGAACAAAGCATGGGACTCGTGATAGGCATGGCCCTGCGAGGTACACCGAAAGATCGGCCGCTGACGCATGATCTAATGGGCCTGGTTTTTCAGGGCTTTGGGATCGAGTTGGAACGAGTAGTGATCACCTCTCTGAAGAATTCTACGTTCTTCGCGCGTTTGATTCTGCGCCAACAGAACGAGTTAGGCACAAAATTAGTGGAGATCGACGCCCGACCCAGCGATTGCTTAGCCTTAGCCAGCGCTCTCAAACGTCCCGTTTTCGTTACACGAAGCCTCTTTCATGATGTGGAGGACATGAGCGATCATTTGGCTGGCGCCAATGAACAGGAGGGTGCAGGCGAAGAAGACAGTGAAGAACCCGGCGAACAGGCTTGATGGCAGCTCCATCCGATCCCACCACCTCTCCTGACGAGTCCATCCCGGCCCCGATGGTTCTGGTCTGCGGGGATGATGATTTTTCGGTCAAACAACGGGCTAGAGCCCTGTACGAACAGTGGTGCTCGGAACTCGGCGGGATGGATCACGAGGTTCTGGACGCCACCGCCAGCAATGTCGGAGAAGCCCAACAGAAAATCGCCAAACTCCACGCGGCACTTAACACGCTGCCGTTCTTCGGAGGCGCAAAGGTGGTGTGGTTCCAAAACTGCAACTTCTTGGGCGAAGACCGAACCTCTAGTTCCACTTCTGTCACCTCAGCTCTCGCCGAATTAGCTGAAACCCTTAAGTCCTTCCGATGGAACGGCGTCCGCCTGCTTATCTCGGCAGGCAAACCTGATAAACGGCGAGCAATCTTCAAAGCGTTCGAGAAACAGAAGACCGTTGAATTGTTCGCTGCCCTTACTCATGAAGACAAGGATTGGGCCGGCAAGGCTGAGTCAGAAGCAATCCGCATCCTTCGCGCAGCCGGAAAAGAGGCCGATGACGAGGCTCTGGCTGAATTGGTCAACCGGGTTGGTCCCAACTTGCGGATGCTGGCCTCCGAGTGCGAGAAACTCGCTCTGTATACTGGTCAGCGGAACACTATCTCTCTGAGCGACATTCAATTGTGCGTGTCCCGGCAGAAGATCGCTCGAGCCTTCGCCCTGGCCGAGGCCCTGGGAGACCGTGATTTATCCAAGCTCCTCCGAACTTTGGATGAGGAATTGTGGGAGATCCGAGTGGGCACCGACAAACGCAAGTCCGAGATCGGGCTCCTTTATGGGTTAATTTCCAAGGTACGCTCGTTGCTGATGATCAAGGAGTTATTGTCCAACGGTTCACTAAAACTCTGTCGCGACTACAACTCATTCAAAAGCCAGCTTGACCGAATGCCTGCCTCTTCAATGCCGACGGACCGGCGTTTTAACCCACTGGCATTCCACTCCTTCGTTCTGTTCCAAGCCATGAAACAAGCCGCGAATTATCGGACTGAGGAATTGGTCGAAGCGATGGGCATATTGTTGGAGGCCAACCGCAAACTCGTCAGCGCCGATCTGGATGAAGCGCTGGTTCTCCAGCAGGCAGCCTTCCGGATCGTGGGAATTCGCCGCAAGGCGGCCTGACACGCCTACCGGAAAGTTTATGGAAAATTTTGAGTCGCCGATTTTAGTTTCTGTGCAACCTATTCATAACGTTTGGTTCAACCCGGAAGCCGGGCAAAACCCGAAGTCACTCTCGATCATCATGGACATCCAGAAATCAGTTATCACCGCAGCCTTGGTCGCTGCCACGTTGATTCCCTCTGCCTCGGCCGGTACCAACGGCTTTTACGCCCCTTATTTCCGAGGGATCGCCGGCACCGAGGTCGCCGGATGGGATCGATTCTCCTCGGGCTACAATGTCCCCAACCAGCCGGACATGAGCGGTTTCAATACGGGCAGCAGAGCGACGCTCACACAGCTAGATCCCGTGGGCGCCGTGCTCGGCAGCGGCAACATCTACGTGGGTGTCGGCGGCTCAGCCAATTTCAATCTCCGCTATTCGAGCCTGCAGCCGATCGCTCAGATTTCTTTCCAGATCCGGACACTCGGCACCGAAATCGATTATTCAGGTCTGCGCCTGAACTACGTTTCCCAAAGCAAATCCGTGTCACTGGGCGGCACCCCGACGACGCTGGCCATCTCCCCAGCCCAAGGTTTTCCGGGTAATAATATTTCGCTGGCCTACACCTGGAATATTACCGACCCGGGAGTCAATGACTTCACCCTCAATTTCAAGGCTACAGGCGAACATTTGAGCCTGGATGCCATTACGCTCGATGTAATGCCGACGACGGTGCCCGAGCCAAGAACCTGGGCCTTGGCCGGACTCGGTCTGGCTGCCTGGGCCATTGTCACCCGCAGGCGCTAATCTCCGAGGCCTCTTCTCGGGGTCACCGGCACTCGGCTTGGCTAACGCCCGCACAATCCCCGCACTCAGGTGACGGGGATTTTTGTTGTTCAGGGCCAGCGGTCGCTTGCTTCACCCGACATCCTTCATACCTTCTAACACTTTATGCCTGTTACGTCCGCCACACTACGCCGCTGTTTGGCCGCCATTACTCTGGGAGCCGCCACCATCACCCTCGCGGTTCCTGCCCACGCCCAACATAAGCTCGGGCCTCAACAGACATCTTTCAAAGCCCCAACGATAGCAGCAGCCTCGGACGAGGCCGAACGCGCCATCAAGCGCTTCACTTACCCGGCGGGTTGGAAGGCCGAGCTCTGGGCAGCTGAACCCAATGTCGCCCACGGTGTCGCTTTCGACGTCGCCGATGACGGCCGCGTCTTCGTCGCAGAGAGTTTCCGCGCCTGGCGGGGAGTCCCCGACATCCGGGGTATTATGGATTGGCTCGATGAGGACCTCGCCTGCAAGTCGGTGGATGACCGCTTGGCAATGATGCAACGGCACCTCAAGCCCGATCAAATGGCGGGCTATTACACCAACACGGAGCGCGTTCGCCTCCTCCGAGATCCTCAGGGCACCGGCAAAGCCACGAT
>CAINWP010000179.1 GCA_903854475.1 uncultured Verrucomicrobiota bacterium | reverse complement strand
GTGGTAGCGCAGCATTGGGGAGATCACGAGTTTCTCGCCGACCTTCTGGTTCCACTGGACTGCCGCGGTGTTGGCCCAAATGCCCCAGTCGTCGTGGTGGAGGCGGTAGTTCGCGTCGACGCTGCCATTGAGCGCGCTCACAAAGTGGGTGATCCCAAGATAACCCACCTGCTTAATGCGTTGGTTGGGGCGATTCTCACCCACCGATGCCGAGGGATCCGAATTGTAACCCTCGACTGGAAAGTCGTACTGGAAGTGAACCCCCTTGTACGGGTCCGTGAGATAGCCATCAGCCACGCCCACGGTCAAATTGGCCGTCAGGTAGGTGTTGGGTCCCAGCAACTGGGTAACTCCCAAGAGACCGTCCCAAGTGTCCTTGTCTTTCCACAGCGTCTTATTGGCCAACCAGAAGCCGGTGACCTGGTCGAAATTGCGCGACAAACCTAGATTCAAGATCGTGTTCTTCTGGTTGAACTCGATGGTCTCATTCAGGGAAAGACCGATAGAGCGGTAATCACTCTCTTCGCTGTACGAAAGTTGGGGGCGCGTGATGAAGCGACCGGCGGTCAGGTCGAGTTCAACGGAGCCAGCACGACGGATGTCCTGGAAGTTCTGAAGCGGCAAACGATCGGTTCCTGGCGCGGCCGCCGCCCCGGTCGGGGTCGCTCCCGAGATACCATCGTAAACGAAGTTTGCTTTTGCTACCGCCTTGGCGTTCAGGGCCTGTTCGGCATAAACGGCGTGGGTCCGGATGTGGATCCGGTTATTGTCCTCGATATAGTCCTCGTAGCGGTAATCCACCCGGTTCTCAGCACGAGCCCGGACCAAGGAAACGCATTGGATCAACAAGGCTGTCAGGACGGGGCTGATTCGGGCCATCAGGCACCGGGACCACGGAAGCATGGGTTGGATCAGAAGGTTCAAAAGCAGGTCAGGCAATCCTTTAGACGCCTCAACTCCCGTCTGGGTTTCAACGGCGCCGCAGCCTTTCACCCCCCTCCACGCGTCGTCCGTCGCAGAACCTAGGTCATCCGGAGATCGGACTTTGCGGCGGGGACGGCTGTAACTCCGGATTAGGCATCGGATTAGGCGCAGAGTTAGGCATCGGAGTCGCCAATCGAGCCAATACTCGAGCGGCGGCGGCAAAACCAAAGGTACCAGTCACCTGAGTGGCTGAACCGAAGCCCGACTCACAATTGAGCCGCAGGGGCGTTTCATCGGCCGCAGCTCGGGTTGCACAGACATTGCCCTCACGGTCCGGGAAGACCGGAGCCTCGGCCGAGTGAACACAGTCGATGCGCAGCTTTTTAGCAGTTCTCGAAAACCCATGCTTCTGGCGGAGGCGCTTGCGCACTTCACTCAACAACCGGTCGTGCGTCACGGTGGCCAAATCGGCGACTCGAACCGCGGTCGGATCACGGCGTCCGCCGGCCCCGCCGCAAACCACCAACGGAATCCCGGCGCCGTGACACAAGGCGATCAACCGCACCTTGTTGGACATGGCGTCGATGGCATCGACCACGAAGTCCGGGCGGTCTTCGGAGACCGAACCGGTCTCCAGTCCCAACAGGCGCGACGCGGTGTCGGCCGTGAAAAACTCCACCCGACCTTCCACCCGAGCCTCTGGAGAAATGGCCCGAACCCGTTCCGCCATGACTTCTACCTTGGACCGTCCCACCGTGGAATCCAGCGCATGCAACTGCCGGTTGATGTTGCTGACGCACACGTCGTCGAGATCAACCAAGGTCAACCGACCTATGCCCGAACGGGCGAGCGCCTCTACCACCCAGGAGCCCACGCCGCCGATGCCGATCACTAGAACGTGCGCGGCGCGAAAACGTGTCAACGCCGCCGTGCCATAAAGACGGGCGATCCCTCCAAAGCGAAAATCAAAGTCACTCATGATGGAAATGCCCCACTGGCAAAACATTCAGGTCAAGGCACCCCATCCGTCGATCCGGATCCCTCTGCCCCCAGGGCTCTGCGCCCGAGCAAAGTACTCCAAGTTTCGGAGACGTTCATGAACCCGTTGGAGAGTGGGCCTTGCCGTGCGCACGAAGCAAATCAGGGAACCCAAGCAGGTTCCCTGATCGAAGCCGGATGCCCTAGGCCACCCGAAAGCCATACCGCACAGAATCTCCGGAAAATCAGAGTTCCTTCCAATTGCGGTGACGGTAGTTGTTCCAAACCCAACGGAAGTCGGGGTTGTTGGGGCCACCACCACTCCAGTTGAAGCTCGAAATACCGACGGCGGAATCTTTGGCGGCCTTGATGGTTCTGGCTTCAATCCAGCGGTGCCCCTCGTAGTGGCCGTCCTGGAAGGAGAAGGTGCTGAAGTTGCCGTGGAAAATAGCGAAGGGATCGATCCACCCCTTGGAATCCGTACTCAGCACCCAGGTACCGAGGTTGGAATTACGCGGATCAGATTCTTCGATGAACACGAAGGACTGAGACGGTGAATTCACCTCAGAGGCCTTGAGGTACGGAGGCTGAGAGGCTTCCCATCCGAGAATGCCGTTCATGCCGTTGGCCTTGGAGTAACTGTCGTAGGCCCACCCGGCGCCCGGACGCCGCTTAGAACGCAGGTCTCCCGGGCAGTGATAGGCGCCAAAGGCCGTGCAGTACTCCCACATCGGAGAGTTGGTCATGCCCTTCTGAACCCGCCTGAGCGCTTCTTCGAGGGTAATACCATTGGCGATGTCTGGCACCGGTCCCTGCCAATAGCCGCCACCGGTGAGTGCCACCACAGCCCCCCCCTTGTTTCTCCAACCATCGGTCGGAGCCAAAGAGTCGTTGTTGTCCATCGAGTACATCTGCCAGGCCAGAACCAACTGCTTCTGGTTGCTCGCACAGGCGGCACCCGTGGCTTTGGATTTCGCCTTGGCCAAGGCCGGCAAGAGCATGCCGGCCAGAATCGCAATGATGGCGATGACGACCAGCAACTCGATCAAGGTGAAACCGGAATCACTCGGACGACGGCCCGACGCACTCAAAGAACACGAATTAATTTTCATGAACAGCAATACAGGATGTGGATAAAGACTATTCCCATTTTGGATCGGACTCCAAGTACATAGGACGCCCACTACAGAATGTTCAAATTCCGTCGGCGGGCCGACACAACCGCACCTCGCCTGAGCCAAGAAAACCGCGCCCTTCGATTCAGGGGTGCTGCAGGGTCCCGGGTGCACGAGGCGTGTTCTTGATCTGCCGTGTGCCGCGATCCTCGCGGAGATCCCGAGACCCCACCTTGGGCCGGGTTGTCGCTTTGGACTTCGGCTTCGGCTCAGGCGGCTTCTCGACGGCGTGGGGGGGGCGAGGTGTGTTGTACAGTGATTCGGTTTTCATGGGATTTTGTTTTTGAATGTTGTTTGAGGGTGAGTGGGTAGAAAGGGCTGAAAGAGGGCAAAAAAGGGTGCTCAATCAATACGAACGGGACCAACTGGACCCATCATGAGGAGCCGCAGCGGGCGCGTTTCCAACTGAGCCATACGGTGGACGAAGGCTTGCCCTTTGAAGAAGTTTATCTCCCCAAGAGCCCCAATCCGAACCCGTTGCGTTGAGTTGCTCCATAAAGGTTCGCCCGCCATTGCGGTCAGATTTGGGGGCGATCCAATAGCCCAAGAGAGCGACGACGCCGACGCCAACAGCGATGGCTGGGTCAGGGTGCTGATGGATGGCTGCATGGGTAAATTTGGCTTCCGCAATCGCTCGATCCCGGGCCCGGTGATAGATTTCTTCACCGTTTTCCAAGGCTCGTGTGAGGCGTTTGCGGGCTTCACCCACGCGATCGCCGGCGACGTCCGCAGATGCTGCAATGAGCGCCCGAGCGTCATCGGCCAATCGACCAAGGTCCTGTGCGAAGTCCTGTGTGGTTCTATCCATGGTAATATGATTTTCGTGGGTTCGGAGGGTTGAAACTCCAGGGTTCATTTTCTGGAGTATGACGACGAAGAGGGCGATCCGTTGTGGGGCACCGTCACGGTCAGCACCGAATTCCGTCCCCCTAAGGGATTCGGACGGGACTCCCGGGCAACCGGGTCGGGCACCCTATGACCATCCACAACCCTGCAATACTCGTATTGCCCAGGATTGAGCTTTGCTTCGCGGGCCCAAAACCCGTCGGCGTTGTTGTGGCGAACATGCTTCTTGGGATCCCAATCATTGAAGGTGGCGGCCACCGCCACCGAAAGTGCGGTGGGAAGTCGGAATTCGAATCGGACGGGAACCGGTTTCAAATCACCCTCGGGGCGGAAGGGCACACTCCAAGTCGGGGGTAACAAAGAAGGGCTGTGCTGTTTCATGGTTTGGCGAACCGGGAGACGTCACCATCATTGGAGAGTCCTTACCGTCTTCACCTAACATGTTCGCGTATTTCAATGGTCGCCATAGGTACGAGACAGCAATCGAACTAAGGAAGAAACGGATGCCGGATACGAAATCCTCCCGGGTGACATACAGGATCTTGCACAGTTGCCCTTGCACCAGTTTCCAATAAAAGAGCCCCTCTCCAAGCGCGGTTCCCGTCCACGACCCGCTTCCGTGATAGACCGCACACGCTCCCAGAAAGACATTGCGTTCAGCCTCCGGGTTTTGGGTCATTGGCTGAGTGACTATGGTCGAACGCATCATGACCCTGATTGTTGGGCTGCTATTGGGTTTGGCGATCGGCTGGATCCTCAAAGGTCTGCGTCGGGAACCCTCGACGATGGCCGCCTCCGCCTTGGAGGAAGAACTGCGCCAGCAGGCACTCCGGCGAGAGAGCGAGGCCAACGAGTGGCAGACCCGATCCGCCAACGCTCAGGCTGCGGCGGCCGCGGCAGAAGCCTCTCGGGACGGCGCGCGCCGGGAGTCGTCTCAAGCCATCGAGGCACATCGTGAAAAAGACACCGAGGCGAACTCACTGCGCCTTGAACTGGCCCAGACCCAAAGTCGTCTGGCCACGGCCACCGCAGAGAGCGCTGCAGCCCGAGCCAGCATCCTTGAGCAGCAGCGGGTCCATGAAGAATCTGAGCGCCGCCTCAAAGAAACCCATGGGCAATGGGTGGCGGAATTGCGAACTTCGCAGGAGAAGTCGCTGGCAGATCTTAAGCAAAGCTTCGCCGGCCTGAGCGCGGAGGCGCTCAAGCAGAACGGACCGGAATTCCTGCGTCTGGCCAATGAGACGTTCACCCGCTTCCAGGAGTCGGCCAAGGGAGACTTGTCCTTGCGCGAACAGCGCATCGAGTCGCTGGTCAAACCGCTGGAGGATCAACTCAAGGCCTACCAGGCTCGGCTCCAGCAAAGCGATTCCCTCCAATCGACCGCCCTCGGAGAAGTCCGACGGCAAGTTGAAGAGCTTTCGACCCACAGCCAGACCCTTTCCAGCGAGACCCACCGTCTCCGCGCAGTGCTCTCCTCTAATCAAGCCCGAGGGCGGTGGGGTGAAGAAACCTTACGCCGCGTCGTGGAGGCCTCCGGCATGAGTGCCCACTGCGATTTCGTGGAACAAGTGCGCGAGGGGGATTCTAAACCCGACCTCATTGTCCGACTGCCCGGCCAGCGGGTGATCATTGTGGATTCCAAGGTCCCGGATTTGGAGTTTCTCGCGGCCGTCGATTCGGAGGAAGAGGGACGGCGCAACGCCGCACTGGCCGAGCACGCCGCCAAGATGAAATCCACCATCAAGGCGTTGGCCGACCGAGATTATCCGGCTCAGTTCAACAACGCGCTGGACCATGTGGTGCTCTTCGTTCCGGCGGAATCCCTCTTCAGCGCCGCACTCGAGGGCGATCGAGATCTCATTGTCTGGGCCGCCGAACGCCAAATCCTCCTGGCCACACCCGCTTCACTCATCGCCCTACTGCGGAGCGTTGCGGTGAGCTGGCAGGCGCATGAACAGTCTCAGAACGCCCAACAAATCGCCGAGGCCGCGCAAACGCTTTACGAACGGGTCAACCGCTTCGTGGAGCATTTCGAGCGGATTCGCGACGGATTGAGCAAGGCCACCAAGGCTTATGATGACGCTGTGGGTAGCTACGAACGGATGGTCCGACCCAGTGGTGAACGCCTAGCCCGACTGGGCGGAGGCGTCGACAGCCGGACGCTCCCGGAGATCCGAACTCTGGACACCTCGCTGAGGCAGGCCCCAGAAAATCGCCTCCCCCTCGCACCCTCCAAGGAATTAGGGCCGGCCGAATGAGTGCTGCAGGTCGTCGCGACTCAGACCGTCGGCAACCCAGTGCAATGTCTTTTATTTGGTGACATTGCCTTTTGAGGCAATGGGCTGAGGGAAATAATCGTCACCGTACAAAGTCTGCGGAACCGGACCGCTCGGAGATCGGTCCCTACCTAGGATCGGACTCGGAGGCTCATCGGTCTACATCGCGGGTTCCTGCTGCAAACTCGGCCTCACCCAGGCGTTTCCGAGGTAGGGCGATTTCTCCGAAAGCGCCGCGTCGGGAGAGCCGGACCGCTCGGAGATCGGTCCCTACCTAGGAGCCGGATCGGGCGGCATCCAGAGTTGTCCCACAGCCTTAGCCAACGATTCGTAGCGGGTTCTTTCGCAAGACGATGCGAGAACGGAGCGCGGGCCGGGCAAAGCCTAATGCTGAGGCGCGTAACTAGCGAACAACGAGGCTCTTGCGAAAGAAAACGCATCCTTCACGACTAACCCATCTGCATCGTTCCAGCTTAGGAACTTCGGTTCAGGCGCTGAAGCTCTCGCCGCAGGAACAACTAGTGGCCGCGTTGGGATTCTTCACCTTAAAGCCACCCTCTTGCAGAGCATCCGCATAATCCAATTCGCTGCCGGTCACGTACAAGGCGCTCTTCGGATCTACAACAACACGGACTCCGGCGCTCTCGACGAGAATGTCCCGGTTCTGAGGCTTGTCCTGGAGGTCCATCTTATACTGGAGGCCCGAACAACCACCGCCGACCACTGAAACCCTCAGCACGCCCTGAGGACGCCCCTGCTTGGTCAGCAATCCCGATACCTTGCGACCCGCGTTCTCTGTCAGCTTAATGAGCCGCTCATCCCCCACCCGGAAGGACGGCAGCGGACTGGAGGTGGCTCCTATTTTTCCTGCGATCATCGTTGGACGTCCAACTTACGAACGGACCCCTTCCAAGTCAACGAACCCTCCACGAAGAACGGCGGCGTGTCAGAACCCCTCTGTGTCGCCAAAACGTGACTCGCCGGGCGTCCACGCTTCCTTCACTTTCTGATAAGACTGCGCTCGTAAACTCCGATCATCCCCTCCGATGACCTTCCGATCTCCCACTCTTTCGACCTCCCAACGCGGATTCACCCTCATCGAATTGCTGGTGGTCATCGCCATCATCGCCATTTTGGCCGGCATGCTCTTGCCGTCATTGGCCAAAGCGAAGTCCAAGGCCACCGGCATTCAGTGCATGAACAACGGCCGGCAGCTCATGCTCGGCTGGCGGCTCTATGTCGACGACCATCAGGAGCGACTGCCTCAATCTTATGGTCCCAACGAGTGGGTGCACGGATCCCTCGATTTCAACAACGGCAACCGTAGCAACTGGGACGTGGATCAAGATCTCTCCAAGGGGCTGCTGTGGTCCTATGTGGGCAAATCGGCCCAGGTGTTCAAATGCCCGGCCGACCTGAGCACCGTCACCGTTGCGGGTGTCCGCAAATCTCGGGTCCGCAGCATGTCTATGAACGGCTGGATCGATTCCACCGATGTCTCCTCCTTCGGCGGCTCATTTCGGATTTACAAAAAATACTCCGATTTCAACGATCCGGGTCCGTCGATGACTTGGGTGTTCATGGACGAGCGGGAAGACAGCATGAACGACGGCGAGATGATCGTGGGCATGTTCGGTTATCCGAGCAATCCCGGCATCTGGAAGATCGTGGATTACCCGGCCAGCTACCACAATCAGGCTGGCGGCTTGTCGTTCGCCGACGGGCACTCCGAGATCAAGCGCTGGAGGGATAAGCGCACCTTTCCTGCCCTTAAAAAGGGTCAGGAAATCCCGCTCAACGTGGCCTCCCCCAATAACCCGGACGTGCTGTGGCTCATGGAGCGCACCACCCGTCCGCTCTGATCGGCGTTCTTCGAGACGGGCCCACGGGGAGATTTCCCTCGGGCCGGCTCCTTCGGCACACGAGCCCGAACCCTAGCCCTTGTACCCCAAGAGGTGTCGCTGCTTGATGAGGGTGGCTACCTCGTTGGGTACCATGGGTTCCCAACCCGGCTCGTTGTCTTGCAGCATCTTAAGAACATTGCGGCTCAACACACTCATGTTGGCCTCGTTCACATCGCGCAGGCCTTGGATGAAAAAGTTCTCCATTAAGAACAGGTACAGGTGCCGCAAATGCGGAGCCACGCGCAGGTTGCCCGAAGTAATGATCGCCCCGCTCTCCGGATCCTTGAACGGATAGACGAAGAGCTTGAGGTCGTTTTTGAACATCCGCCCGAAGCTCTCCAAAATGCCGCCGGCCAACTCGGAATAATACCGCTCCTCAAACAATTCCTTGAGCGTGGGAATACCCATGACGAAGCCGACGGGGTTCTTGGTGAAGCGATGGAGGTAGGCCGCCAGGCGATGAAACTCACCGTGGTTGGAGATCAACACCGGGTGACCGAGGGTGGCCAACATGTCCACGCGGTCGAGGAAGTCTTGGTGATCGATTCGCCCCTCGGCGCTGAGGTTCTTGAGGGTCATTTCCATCAAGACCACCAGGTTTTTGCCGTCCACATTGGGCTCCTGAATGAACTGAGCCTGTGCGTAGCGCAGCATGTCGACGGTGACATGGGTGACCGGCCTAAAAGACCCGCGCTCCACGAGGATGCTCTTTTTGTACAAGGCATCGGCCGGTTGGACAATGCGTCCGTCCGGCATGAACATCGCCGCGTTGGTCAGCCCCTTCTCCACCAACTGAAGGGCGAGCAGTCGGTTGTCGACCGAGGCGAATTCCTTGCCGCGGAACTCGATCATGTCGACCTCGATGCGCTCGATGGAGAGGTTGTCGAGCAGGGCGTTGACGATGGCCTCGGGGTGCCAGTTCAAGTACATCGCCGCGTGGATGAGGTTCACGCCCAGGATGCCGATGGCCTCCGCCTGCTGGAGGCTGTCACGGTCCCACATCGCCACGTGCAACAAGATGTCGCTGGGTTCGGAACCCGGATCGCTCTGGAAGCGAATGCCCATCCAACCGTGAGTCTCGTCCTTACGCTGGAAACTCTTGGCCGCCACGGTGGTGGCGAAGGCAAAGAACTTGGTGGTCGCGCCACGCTGGCCTTTGAGGCGTTCAACCAAGAGCGGGTACTCATGATCGAGCATCGAGATCAAACGCTTGCGGCTCACATACCGGTCGCTCTGGCCGTAAATCGCGTCACTCACCGTCATGTCATACGCGGAGATGGTCTTGGCGATGGTGCCGCTGGCTCCGCCGACTCGGAAGAACCACCGCGCGACTTCCTGACCGGCACCAATCTCGGCGAAGACGCCGTACTTGGTCGGGTCGAGGTTGATCTGCAGTGCTTTCTGGTGGGTATCGAGTTGGTCGCTCATTCCTTGAGTCGTATAGAAAACCGAATTTCGCCGGAGCGCAACCTCCAGGAAACTCCTCGAGTTTTCCCACTCCCCCTGCGCAGCACGGACCCATGGAACGATCCAGCTCAACCTTCAGGCACCGCAAACCGCACGGTCAGTTTTCAAATTATTGGCAGCTATATGCCTAAAAAATCAGCAACAGAGCCCAGAACACTAGGAAGTCCAAGGACTGCGTTCGCAGCCTTCACCCATCACGGGCAAGAGTCCCAATTGAAGGCTTCGGTTCCCGAGACTCCTCAGAACGGACCGTTTTGAAGGACTCTCCACTCTTCCCGTAATCGGTTGCGGACGCGGAAGGCGTTGACCCGAACCATCACCGCGCTGACCCCGATTTGTTCGGCCACTTCGGCCGCCGACAGTCCGTGGATCACAAAGGATTCGAACAATTGCCAATGCTGCGGACGCACCACTGCCTTAACCCGTTGGAAGGCCATCGACAGCAACTCGTAGTCATGGCTGGTGGGTTGCTGGGAGGCCAACTGCGACGGGTCAGCCAATTCTAAAAGCATCTCCGCGTATCGACGCTTGATGGTTTCATCCTGAACTCGGGAACGAAAACACTCCCCGATCTGCTGGTTAACGATGAGGTTCAACCAAGAACGAAACCGGCCCACCGCCTCGCTGTATTCGAAGGTAGGCAGGTAGCGAAAGCAGCGGACAAAACAATCCTGAGCAACTTCCTCCGACTGGTCGATGGTCAGGCCATAACTGCGGCAATGGTTGACGATGGGGTTGCGGTAGAACCCAACAAACTGAGTCCACGCCGCCTCGTCATTGGAATGTCGAACCCGATTGATCAACTGATGATCCGTGGTGTCGCAGTGCATTGTGAGGAGGGTGAGGGATGAAGAGGGCCTGCCTCGAGGCTAGGCTTGCGCCGAGCCGATCGGCAAGAACCCTTGGGAGTCTGACTCTCTCTCCGGTCTTTCCGAGGCCTCAGGCTTCTGGTAACTCCCTAGACCTCCGATCGACATGTCGCGCCCCCCTGTCAGCATTGTGATTCGCACACTGAATGCCGCCGAGACCCTTAGGAAGGTGCTGCTGGGGCTCCACCGTGATGAATCCGACCAATTGATTGTGGTGGATTCCGGTTCAACGGACGGCACGGTCGAACTGGCCCGGAGCCAAGGCGCAGAAATTATTGTCATCCGAAAGGACGACTTCACCTATGGCAGGGCCCTCAACCGGGGCTTTTCGGCTGCGCGTCATGATTGGGTCTTGAGTCTCAGTGCTCACACCATTCCTGCGGATCGTTCGTTCTTGGAGTCTTACCGCCGGGCCATCGGACGATTTACAGAATCGGTGACGGTCGCAGTCGGCCCCATCCTCGGCGAATTTGATGCGGCCCTGAGCGGCGGTATTACATTTTTCCAAGGTGACGACCTCCGCCGGGGTTTCGGATTCGGAGCCGGCAATCCAAACAGCCTCTACCGTCGCAGCACCTGGCAACGACGGCCCTTCGACGAGGAGATTGGCGGCGGTGAAGACCTCCAATGGTACTTCGATGCCCTGAAGGCCGGAGAAACCATCGCCGCGGTGCATGCGGCCGGAGTTCACTACCGGAACCGCCGATCCATGCGGGCGTTTTACCAAAAGGGTCGTGTCGATTACCGAGCGATGGCCCGCTTCTTCGAACCACACCGTCCGAGCCTGCCCGGGATCTTCATCCGTGCCGCCAAGCTTGCCCTGTATATTCCCCTAGGCCGCGTGGACTGGGCCGGAGCCAAGGGCAGCCTGGCCCATTGCGTGGGCAATTACGTCGAGGCGCGTGCACTGGCCCAGCAGGCAGGCCCACCGCAGCGGTAGGTTTCCCCTCCATCTCGAAAGCCCTCGGATCCCCGTGAAAAACGCCCAAGACTCCCGCATTTCCTGCCGACAAATTCCCGATCACTGGACCCCCTTTGCCAGTGCCGCAGAGGTCCGGAGGCAAGTCAACCAACTGGGGCAGTCCCTCGGTCTCTGGGCTGAAGCCGCACGCGCCCAAAGCGGCCAACAGGCGCTGGCCCTCTGCGTCCTGCGAGGCGGGGTCTTTTTCTTTTCCGATTTGCTGCTCGCCTGCCCGGTCACCGTAGAACCTGCGTTCTGCCGTTGTCGTTCCTATGAGGCCAACCTCAACGGCGTCGCGGCCCGGAACGTCGAAGTGAACTTGGACGCCCCCGAATCCATTCCGGGACGGCATGTTCTCGTGGTCGATGACATCTGCGACAGTGGCCGCACCTTGGAAGCCCTCACTCGGCGACTGAAGGAACTCGGCGCAGCAGAAGTGGAAACGGCGGTCTGTGTGCACAGGATCCACAACGACAGCCAGTTTCAACCCCGCTGGAGCGCCTTCCGCCACGAGGGCCCCGAATGGTTCGCGGGCTATGGGATGGAAGACGCCAACCATTGCATGAATTTTCCCGGGCTTTACCTGCTGGGGACGCCCGAGGATCCGATCTAAATCCAACTTGGTTTGCAGGCGCCCCTTCCGTGGGATTGCGTCAATCCGGACGAACGGTTACGACTGCGCTTTGACCATGAACCTGTCCCCATTTAGGACGCTTGCGTCCTGCCTTGCAGCAATCCTGATCGGACAACATACCTCGCTAGAGGCCGCCCGACCCGACCTCGCGGCCGCTGCGCTCAAACCTGCCCCTCCCGCGCCCAAGTACGCCACCAGCGGCCGCGTGGAACGCCTGGCTCCGGAGTTCGACTCCCTGGTCGCCCCGGGCTTGGAGATGGAACTCCTGGCCGAAGGCTTCGACTGGTCGGAGGGCCCGGTCTGGATCCGCAAGAACCGCGAACTCCTCTTCTCCGATGTGCCGGTCAACAAAGTCTATCGCTGGACCGAAAAGGATGGCCTGAGCGTGGCCCTGAATCCCAGCGGCTACTCCGGCCAGGCACTCAAGTTCCGCGAGCAAGGCTCCAATGGGTTAACCTCCGACCGCGGTGAGCGACTCCTCCTTTGCCAGCACGGCAACCGACAAATCGCCCGACTGGAGGCCGACGGAAGTTTCACCCCGCTGGCCGAGCACTATCAGGGACGCCGCTTCAATTCGCCCAACGACCTGTGCCTGGCCTCCAACGGAAACCTTTATTTCACCGACCCGCCCTACGGGCTCGAAGGCTTAAACAACAGCCCCCTCAAAGAGCTGATGTTCAACGGCGTCTACCTGCGCCGCCCCTCCGGTGAGGTCGTGCTCATCTCGCGCAAACTCGAGTTCCCCAATGGCATCGCCCTGTCGCCCGACGAGAAGACGCTCTATGTGAACCAGTCCGACGCCAAGGCCGCCACCATCACTGCCTTCCCGGTGCTGCCTGATGGCACCGTGGGCGAGGGTCGCCTGTTCTTCGATGCCACACCCCGAGTGGCCGGCAATAAAGGGCTGCCCGACGGATTGAAAGTCGATGAGCGAGGCAACCTCTGGACCAGCGGCCCGGGCGGTATTTTAGTCATCTCCCCGGAGGGCAAGCTGTTGGGCGTCCTTAACACGGGAGAGGCCACGGCCAACTGCGCCTGGGGCAATGATGGACGCACCCTTTACATCACGGCCGACAGCAAGCTCCTGCGCATCCGCACCCAAACCCGCGGTGCGAACTGGCCTCACTGACACGGTCAACTTGCCTCACTGGGATAGGGACAATTCCCGGTGTGCTTCAGCCATTGTTGGAATCCTGGGATTTTATTATTCTTGTTTGAACCTTGTGAGGCTTGCTGAGCCCCTCCCGGCCACGATGAAGTGAGTGCCCGGATTCGACCGGACCATGCCAAAGCGCTCGAAAAAAACATTCAAGACCCTCCACGGCCAATTGCTCCTCGATGGAGGCAGTTTGGGAGGGTCGTGCTTTCACCGGTCGGTGGTGCTGGTCTGCGAACACACGCCCGAAGGGGCCTTGGGGTTAGTCCTCACTCAACCCGGAACCCAGCTTCTGGAAGACTCCCTTCCCAGCGAGGTGCCGCCTCTGTTTCAGGGAGTTCCTCTTTTTGAAGGAGGCCCCGTTCAGCCCACCGCATTGAGCTACCTCTACAGTCAACCGGGGCTTTTACTGGGCAATGTGTTGCCCCAACTCACCATTGGACACCAGATCGAGGAACTCGAAGAACTCATGAACTCCGGCTCGCCGGAACTGCGATTGAAGGTCTTCTCCGGATACGCCGGATGGGCCCCCGGACAACTCGACAACGAACTACGTCAGAACAGTTGGCTCATCGCACCCGCCAACCTCTCACTCATCTTCGAGACCCCCTCTCAGGACCTTTGGAAGACCCTCCTCCGCCAGCGCTCCAACTGGCAGGAACGAATTCTCGCCGACACCCCAGACGACATCGCCTCCAACTGACCGTGGAATCGACCCTGCTCTTCTTTGCACTGCCGCAAGAGGCCGCGGCCTTCGTGAAACTGGGACGCCGTCGCGGATGGCCGCTGAGACCGACAGACCCACCCCGCCCTCGCCGCACCCTGCAACGCTTCGTCGCACCCGGTCTGGAGGTTTGGGTGACCGGCATGGGACCCGAAAACGCGCTGCACAGCGGCGACGACGCCCTCGAAACGGGTCGGCCAGACCGCGTGTTTACCTGCGGAGTCGCCGGAGCCCTGAATCTCGAAGCCCAGGTCGGTTGGGTCTACCACGAGGCGGACACAGGATTCCCAGGAATCGATCGACTTCAGGCCACGGCCTCGAACCCAGGGCGAATGGTCACCCGAGACCGGGTGGTCGTCACACAATTCGAAAAAGCGCAACTCCGCTCAGAAACCCAGGCCGACGTGGTGGACATGGAGTCGGCCGTGCTGAGGGACTTGGCTCGAGCCCTAAGCATTCCCTCGGCCACCGTCCGGTCCGTCTCAGACACCGCCCACGGAGACCTCGTGCTCGATTTCAATCGCATTTACACCGTGCAGAAAACCCTCCATCCTGGTCGTCTGGCCCTGGAAATCGCCCGCGCACCCTGGAAAATCCCTGCCCTGATTCGCTTTGGCGGTGATGCCCAGAAAGCGTCCGTCCGCCTGGCTGAAGTTTTGGTAGAAACGCTGGTGTAACCCCTGTTTAAGGGCTCTCACATCCCCAACTGCTTGAGCAAGTCGGGGGCCATACGCTGGATCCATTCCTTGTTCCAGACGATGACGGCCAGCAGCACAAACGTGCTGGCATCAAAAAAACCATGGGCAATGACCGCGGACCAGAGTGACCGGTGCCCGATCATGACCAGCGCCAGGATGAACCCGACGACTCCCGTGAGAACGACGCCGCCGATTCCCTGCGGTAAATGGCCCAAACCAAAGACCACGGCAGCCAGACCGGCGACCAACAAGGTAGGCCCGTGCCGACGCAGTTGCCAGCGAAGCCAGTGCTCTGAGGGCTTTCGCGGCCGAGGAGTCCACCAAGAACGAGGCAGCAAGTCTCGAACGGCAGCCATGAATCCCGCCCGCCACAGTTCTTCGCGCAACCCGGCGGTGATGAAACTCAACAGCGTGATCGCCAAAAGCAGGTAGATCGGATCAGCCAACGCGTTGAACTCGAGCAACGCTTCAAGCTTAGGCCGGAATTGCTGAAGGCGTTCCTCGATGGAAGGTCCCGCCGCAGCCTCGCCGACGGACTTGGATTGCAGGGCTTCGACGAGGAGGAACGGAGCCAAGGCGCCATAGACCGCGACCACCGCTCCCAATCGAACTCCGACAGACCAGAGCGCTCCCCAGAACCAATCCCACCCTCGCATGGGTCGCCAAAAGAGTTCCTTGCGAGTGGGTCGGCCCACCCAGGCACCCGCGCCAAAGAAGAGCGCGAACACCGCCACGCTCTCCAGACAAACCAGGATAAGTCCCTGAATCGTCGGAGGCAGGGCTGGGCCCCGCGAGGCTCCGCCGATCTGCAGAAATTGGCTCAATACCCCGAGGATCAGGGGATAAAAACCCACCAGCATCAGGAAGGCCACCGAGCGCCAGCGTGGCCGGACCGCACCCGGATGAGGCGCGTCGGGGTGGGCCAACACCGGGGGAATCGCACCCTGGGTCGGAATCACAGGTGGTGCAGCCACCGAGGGAGGGAAAGATTCCGGGGGTTCCATGGTTCAACGGGACGTCGTCTTCGCGGAAGTCTCTGCTGCGCGGCGACACGCCATTGCGACGACCTCCAACTGTTCTAGAAATCGCTCCCGCTCCGATTCGGGTAAGTCGGCCAGCACATCGGACTGCAACCCCACGGCCACATCCCGCACCTGGCGATATTTGTCGTGGCCCAAGGGCAACAGGCGGATGCGGTAGGCCCGGCGGTCGCGCTCATGGGCCTGCCGCTCGATCCAACCGGCTTCCTCCATGCGCTCCAGCAGCGAAGCGACGGTGTTGGGATCGCTCGACATGACCTCGGTCAGGCTGCGTTGGGTCATTCCCTGCGTATCGCCCTCCAGCAGCGTCCGCAGAGCGGTGAACTGATCCGGAGTCACTCCGGTATGGGCAATTCGCCGGCGGAAGGTTTGGTTGAGGCTGTACCAGGCCCGCCGGAGCAAGGGTGGCAAGCGACGACGTTGGGGCGAATCCAGAGGAATCACTGATCCAGAGGTTGGAGAAGCGGGGCTGGACACAAAGGCAAAAGTGTTTGTCGCGGACAGGGTCCCCTTTGGCAAGGGCCGTTCCCAGGCACCTCTCGTCTGCCGCCTCGGTAGCGACAGTTTTCGCATACAGCTCTGGAGAAATGGACACTCAGAACGCTCGGAACACCGAAGCGGCCATCCCTATCAGGTCGCATGGGGGCCAGTATCACCGAGTTTTCCTTGTGACTGTTGCGAACATTTACCGATGGTTCTGCGTCAACACGAGGTTCAGCTATGTCGAAGCATTCTTCACCCCTTGGATCCGCCTCCCTGCCCCGCCGGGAATTTCTTCGCACCTGTGGCATGGGCATGGGATCCGTCGCGTTGAGCTCATTGCTGGGATCGGCCGGTCTGCTCACCTCCCAGGCCTTGGCCGAGTCCGGCACACTCAATCCCCTCACGCCGCGGGCTCCGCAGTTTTTAGGCCGGGCCAAGCGGGTCATCCACATCTTCGCCAATGGAGGCCCCTCTCACGTCGACACCTTTGATCCCAAGCCCTCGCTCGATCGCTGGCATGGCAAGGAGATCCCCATCCACCACAACACCGAGCGCAAGACCGGTGCCGCGTGGCGGTCCCCCTTCCAGTTCAAAAAATACGGACAGAGCGGCATCGAGGTCAGCGAGCTCTTCGAAAAGACGGCGGCCTGCATTGATGACATCTGCGTCATTCGCTCGATGAAAGCCGACGTGCCCAATCACGAGCCGTCGCTCTTACTCATGAATTGCGGCGAGGCGCGCCAGGTGCGTCCCAGCTTCGGCTCGTGGGTCACCTACGGCCTGGGCAGCGACAACCAGAACATGCCCGGATTTGTGGTGATGTGCCCCGGCGGCTATCCGATTCAAGAATCACAAAACTGGCAGAGCGGATTCCTGCCGGGTGTTTATCAAGGCACCTACATCGATACCAAGCACACGCAAATCGAGAAGCTCATCGAGAACATCAACAACGCCCGCACCTCACCGGAGTCCCAGAAGGGGCAACTGGCCCTCCTGCGCAAACTCAATGAGGAACACCGACGGGCCCGCACCACCGATCCCCAGCTCGACGCCCGCATACAGAGCTTTGAGTTGGCCTACCGCATGCAGATGGATGCGGCCGACGCCTTCGACATCCAGCGCGAGCCGGAGTCAGTGCGAAAGCTCTACGGCGAGGGCACCCAGTCGCGCCAGCTCCTCATCGCGCGCCGACTGGTCGAGCGAGGTGTGCGCTTCGTTCAAGTGTGGCACGGATCCGGCCAACCTTGGGACAACCACGACGACCTCGAAGTCAACCACCGCAAGCTGGCTCGCGAGAGCGACCAGGGCATCGCGGGGTTGCTCACCGACCTCAAGCAGCGAGGAATGCTCGAAGACACGCTGGTGATTTGGGGCGGCGAGTTCGGCCGAACCCCCACAGTGGAACTACCCACCCCAGGAGCCAATTCCGGCAAGATCAACGGCCGCGACCACAACAACCATGGGTTCACGATGTGGCTGGCCGGCGGCGGCGTGAAGGGTGGCACGGTGTATGGCGCCACCGACGAGTTCGGATTCGCCGCGGCCGAAAACCCGGTTCACGTTCACGACCTTCACGCCACCTTGCTGGCGCTGTTGGGCTTCGATCACGAGAAGTTCACCTACCACCACGCCGGGCGGGATTTCCGCCTGACCGACCTCCACGGCAAGGTCGTCCGAGGCATCATGGCCTAACCCCGAAGCCCGAAGGGCTGGAAGTATCTTTTCAGGCATCTTCCCAGCCCTCACCGTTTCTAACCGAATCCCCATGTCCGACACCCCTCCTCCCGAAACGCTGACCACGACCTTGTTCGCGGCAGAACTGCGGGCAGCGCTCCAAAGCTACGAACGTCACATCGTCTGCATCGAGCAGGTGCCGGAAGAAATGGAAAGTGCCTTACAGTCGCTCGTCGAGAAGGCCATTCAGGCCTTCGAAAACCGCGCCCCCGGGCTCAAACACGGAATTGCTCTGAACCGCCATGTCACGGTCATCCTCAGCGAAAGTTCCGGGGCCAAGCCTTTGTGCGGGATCTACTTCAACCTTCACTCCCCCTACGCCCGGAAAATCGGCAAAACCGAATCGCCGAAGAGGTAGCAACGTTCTCCGACTTCGACCAACGGCTCCCGCTCAAGGCCTCCATCGCCCCAAGAAAACCGACTCCCACCCGACACCTGACATGACATCGATTTTCCTGAGCGCCCGATCGACCAGACTCTTGTGGATGAGACTCGGCCTCGCCACGTCGCTCGGCACCATTTCTCTCAGCGCCGCCACCCACCAAATCGGTGCCCACACCTTCACCCTGCCCGAGGGGTTTCAAATCGAGGCCGTAGCCACGACCGAGCACGTCGCACGGCCCGTGAACGGATCCCTCGATGACCAGGGCCGCCTGTACATCACCGATTCCAGCGGCTCCACCGAACCGCCGGCCACGCAGGCCAAGAACCCACAATGGCGGGTGATCCGGCTTGAGGACACCGACGGTGACGGCCGCTACGACCGATCGATCGTCTTCGCCGACAAATTGCCCATGCTCCAAGGCATCTTGTGGCATCAAGGTTCGGTGTATGTGGGCGGCACCCCGGCCATTTGGAAATTAACCGATGCCGACGGCGATGGCCGGGCCGAACGGCGCGATGAGTGGTGGAACGTGGGTCATCCGTCGACCCATTGCGGCAATGAAGTCCACGGCCCCTACGCCGGTCCCGACGGCCTGATTTACTGGACCAAGGGAGCCTTCGAACCCGTACGCTGGACCAACGGCTTCACGGGCACCGTCCATCAAGATAAGGCGTCCCACATCTTCCGAGCGCGCCCCGATGGCTCGGCCATGGAGTCGGTGATGACCGGCGGCATGGACAACCCGGTGGACGTGGTCTTCAACGCCGACGGCGAGGCGTTCTTCACTAGCACGTTCATCGACTTTTCCCAGCCCGGTTTCCGTGACGGCGTAGGCCATGCCTCCTTTGGGGCGGTCTTCGGCAAGGCCAACTCGGTGCTCGAAGACCGGGCGGTGTTCCGGCCCGGCCCGGCCCTGGCTCATCCCATCGCGCAACTCGGCGCGGCGGCTCCGAGCGGATTGGCTGCCTATGACCATAGCGCTTTCGGCGCGGGCTACTCGGGCAACCTCTTCGCTTCGGCCTTCAATTTGCGGAAGATCTCCCGCATTCAATTGGAACGCGAGGGCTCGTCGTTCCGGGCCAAGGACAGCGATTTTGTGGTGAGCAGCAGCATCGACTTCCACCCCACCGACGTGCTCACCGACGCCGATGGCTCGGTGCTCATCCTCGACACGGGCGGCTGGTACAAACTGTGTTGCCCGAGTTCACAGCTCTGGAAGGCCGACGTGCTCGGCGGCGTGTACCGGGTCACCAAAACCGGAGCATCCCATCAGCGACCCAAGCCTCCGACCGCGGCGGCCCCCGAGAGCCAACTGGCCCGCATCCGCCGCTTGGGAGACCAACGAGATCCGGCCGGGATTCCGGCGGCGACGGCTCTCCTAGATCAATCGCTGAAAGCGGGGCGTCGTGACGGTCAACTCACGGCGATCACCGCCTTGGCGCGCTTGCGACACACCGCTGCAGCCCCGGCCATCCTCCGCACCCTCGAAGGCCCAGAAGACGAAGCCCTGCGCATGGCCGCCACGGCCGCACTGGCCGACCTCCGGGACACGAGCGCTCTGCGTGCGGCCTTGAGCCATGCGAACCCCCGGGTCCAAGCGGCCGCGCTGCATGCCTTGGAGCAAATTCCCGGCGGCGGGCTTCGCGCCGAAGACGTCGGTGCTGTCTTGTTTTCGAACCGCCCTCAAGCGCGTGACGCAGCCGTGTGGGTGGCACAGCGTCATGCCGACTGGGGCGACGCTCTGGCCGGATCACTGCGCCAACGCTTACTCGCCGGCACGCCTCCGCCCGGAGGCCGCGAGGGCCTGAATAGCTTGCTCGGCGGATTGATGTCGTCACCGGCCGTGCAAGGCCTAGTGGCCGATGTGCTCACTGCGGCGCAGGTGCACCTGGAAACCCGCCAAGGAGCCCTGAGCGCCATGGCTCAGCATGCTCCAAAGAATCCGCCGGAGTCATGGAGCCGGGCCCTGAGCGCCTTGCTCGAGGCGTCCTCGTCGTCCGCCACCCCGGAGACCTTCTCGTCGGTCCTCCGCGCGGCCCGGACCCTCAACGGCCAGCCCGCCCTCCGCGAGGCCCTGCAAAAATTTGCACGCGCTGAGTCCCTGCCGGCGCCGCTGCGACTCTCGGCCTTCGCGGCGTTGCCCGGCGGTTGGTCCGCCAACGACGCCGACCTCGCGTTTCTGCTCACGGGCTTGCGGGACCGACAAGGCTCAGCCGCCGAAGCACTCTCCAAGGCCGCCCTCGAACCCCATCACCTCGACCAGGTCGCCCGCACATTGCCGGAGATCGGCCCGCTAGAACTGAATCGGGTGCTGCCCGCCTTTGAACGCCAACCCAGTGCCAACGCCGGCCAATCGCTACTGACCGCTCTGGGCCAGTCCAAGGCCCGCACCGCCGTCCGCCCGGAAACGCTGCGGGCCACCCTCAAGGGCTATCCTGCCGAAATTCGTGCCCAAGGCGACCGCTTCCTCGAAACGCTCGACACCGGATTGGCCGGTCGCCGCAAGCGCTTGGAAAAAATTCGTTCCGAGCTGCCCGCCGGGGATGTCCGCCGCGGACAAGCCGTCTTCAACTCGGCCAAAGCCGCCTGCATCCAGTGCCACCGCCTCGGATACCAAGGCGGCGACGTGGGACCCGAACTCACCAGCATCGGCACCGTGCGCTCGGCCGACGATCTTCTGGAAGCCATCGTAGAGCCCTCGGCCAGCCTGGTCCGCAGCTACGAGCCTGTCTCGGTCACCACCCGCGACGGCGAGGAACGCTTGGGAATCTTGCGACGTGACGACGCCCAAGGCGTGACCCTCATCACCGGCCCCGGCTCGACCTTGCAAATCGACCGCACCGACATCACCGCGGTGACCCCATCGACCGTCTCCCTCATGCCCGCCGGCCTCGACGAACAAATCACCCGCCAAGACCTGGCCGACCTCATCGAGTTCCTAAAAAACACCCGCTGGGGCCGGTAAATCCGTTTCAGGCACCCTCAACACGGTCCCCATCCGTTGGGACAGCTTGCAAGGTCGGGGGTGGAATCTGCTCGAAACGAAGCGCCCAGTGCTCGCTCAGAGGCTTCCAGTCGCAGTCGTCCGCCGCCTCCAACGCCCGGAAGTAAGCGGACCGATGCTCATCCCCCTCAACCGTCAGCACCACCTGAGGTAATCTAGCCCGCCGAAGAATCTCGCGAAACCAGAGTCGGGTGACGCGGCCGTTGAAATCAAAGAATGGATGGATGGTCAGCAGACGGCCCTCAGCGAAGGCAAGTGTCTCCAGCGCAAGATGTCCGGCTACCGGAGCCAACGTGTTCCACCGGGCCGCCAGGTCTTCCGCATAATTCCTCATCATTTGGGGCACCAGATAGGACTCGGGCGGACACAGATTACCGACTCGAACATCGACACATCGCCACCGGCCTGCCCACTCGGGGAATAGGTCCGCACAAAAATCATCCGGTGAAACTGGACCAACAGTCGTTCGTCCAGTGGACAGTCATCGAAAGCCCCGGCGACGAGCGCCTCTTCGCAGGCCAGCACCCGCTCCGCAATGAGAGGCGCTAGCTGCGTGTAGGTGAGAATGCCGCGGCTGGATTCGACAAAGCGGGTATTTCGGTCCGGCGATGAATCTTTTCCAGCCATGTTGGGTCCACGGGTTCTCCCTCAAAAGCCATGCTGGCCGCAACGCTCTGGGGGACTTGGGCCCAAGCTTGGTCGCGACGATTCTCCTCGGGGAGCGCCTGCCAAGCTTTCATGTTCGAGAGCCAGTCCATCTCCGAAGCATGTGACACCCACTCGTTCCCATCAAGAGGGCTTCGGTTGCCTGCGACTTCAGTCATCGACTTCCTGTTGCACCTGAATCCGCACGACGTAACGGTTGCTTGAGGCTGCAAGACTTAAAATATGGTGTCATCCATTCAGAAGCTTTCGGGAGTTATGGCTTGTCTGTTCGCCATGATTCGATGGAGGAGCCATCCTGGTTTATAGGCCAGCTTCATTGAGTCTGTGTTGATGGTGGTCCTGTTTGCGGCTGGCCTTTTTTTGATTTTCGCCAAGAAGCCCCAAGACTCAGACAAGAAGTGAGATGATGGAGGTCTGCTCCCCATAGACCGGCCCCAGTGCGATGAGAGTTTTTTGGTGCAACCAACACCCCTCGAGGCTCATGAAAAGAACGAAACACGTCGTTGATCGCAGGGGGCGAAAAGCAAATTCCGATCTACTTCGCCCGTCAGATCCACATCACCAGCCACAACAGGAGCAACAGGCCCGGAATGGCGACGATCCACCACACGAGGTCGCCCGAATCGAGCCGGCTCAACGTCCTGAAATAGGCGCTGCTAGAAGCGGCGACGAGGCCAACCGCCAGCCACGGGTTCATTTGAAGACCGGGCATCACCAGTAACAGCGCCAGCCGGTAGGCCGTGTACAGACCGGCACACCACCACGGCTGCTCGAACCGGATCAACAAGCGAACCAGCGACGACAGAATCAAAAGATCAATGAGTACCATGGACTGAGATTTCAATAGCCGGGTAATCCAGAAGCGAGTCGAGGCTGACTGCTTTCGACCTTCGATTCGCACTGGATTACGATGCCTGTTTTCCATCCGCACCTCCCTCGGGCCACAGAAGTATCGTGGCTTCCAAGCAAGCTCGGCAGCAGGGTCACAGGATCGCAGGACCTAAAAAGCAAATCCCTATCCACTCCCAGCGTCAACCGGAGGCCCCCGGCCGGCCGGAACGATTCAGTTGGCAAAGGGGTCGGTTCTTGATATTGATACATAAAGCGGCCCAAGCCACCCCCCGTCACGGCCCGCGAGTTGAGAGTCGAGTATGCTGGCGCGATTTATCACGTCATGAATCGCGGTGACCGGCGCGAACGGATCTTCATGGATGATGCGGATCGCCAGCGCTTCGTCGACACGCTGGGCGAGGCTTGCGCTAAGACGGGCTGGCAGG